>NZ_JAEQDE010000183.1:0-6973 GCF_020737865.1 Microcoleus sp. PH2017_35_SFW_U_B | reverse complement strand
TTTTGGACGATCGCAATAATTCTCTCAGTTGACCATTTTGACTATATGATACTACTATTGCTTACTACTGCTTACAAACTTAATAAAGTTTTATAATACTAATAAAGCTCGGCAGCAGCAATATCGGCATAGTTTTCGCCACGGGCCACCGAATCATCGGGAAAGGCAGGTTAATCAGCCAAATTATCCCCGCTGCGCCACCCAGCAAACCGCCAACCCAGATGATTTTATCAAAAAATCCGGGCGCGCGGTTGGCTTTAACAGCAGCTTTGAGAGCTTCTTCGCTGAAGTTGGGAAATTCGTCTTTGAAAGTATCGCGGATTTCTTCTCTGGATGCGAAAGTGCCGTTTTGCGATCGCAATTTCTCCAGCCGCTTCATCACCATCTTGCGGTAAACCCCACCCGCTAGAGCATCATCAGCCGCGCACTTGTCAACTTGGGCCCGTAAAATGTCAAAAGCTCGATCGGTAAGACGCCCCATAAAACTCACCTATTCCCTATTTAATTATTCTACAGGCTGCTAGACGAGATAATT
This sequence comes from Microcoleus sp. PH2017_35_SFW_U_B, assembly GCF_020737865.1. Taxonomy (NCBI): domain Bacteria; kingdom Bacillati; phylum Cyanobacteriota; class Cyanophyceae; order Oscillatoriales; family Microcoleaceae; genus Microcoleus; species Microcoleus sp. PH2017_35_SFW_U_B. The sequence goes on along the minus strand of NZ_JAEQDE010000183.1, from coordinate 6,438 downwards.
GTTAAAATATATAAAGCCCCAATCAAATAATCTAAATTAACTTCATGCCAACTGCTTTAATTACCGGTGCTTCAGGCGGAATAGGCGCAGCCTTTGCCATCGAATTAGCCCAACGCCAGCACAATCTAATCTTGGTAGCTCGTTCCGAAGCCAAATTGCAGCAGCTAGCTGCTAAACTGCAACAGCAATTCAACATTTTGGTCGAAATTATCGTTCAAGATTTGACTGCGCCAGGAGCCACAACTGCTGTATTTGATGCGGTTGTTCAAAAAGGTTGGACGGTTGATTTGTTGGTGAATAATGCGGGTTTGGGGGATTATGGCGCTTTTGGCGATCGCCCTTTAGCAAAACAAGTAGGAATTCTGCAACTGAATATTGTAGCATTAGTTGAACTATCGCACTTATTTTTATCGGGAATGCGGGATAGAAAATCGGGAAGTATCATCAATGTTGCTTCTATTGCAGCCTTTCAACCGATGCCGTATTTATCAATTTATGCAGCAACTAAAGCTTTTGTCTTGAGTTTCAGCGAGGCACTTTGGGCGGAAAACAAAGATTTAGGAATTCGGGTTTTAGCACTTTGTGCGGGCCCCACAGAATCCGATTTTTTTAAAGCAGCAGAATTTCCGGCATCCCTAGCATCTAGCAGCGGGCAAAAACTCGTCCCCGCCGATGAAGTAGTGCGAGATGCACTCAAAGCTTTAGAGAAAAATCAGTCTAACGTCGTGACGGGCGGATTCCCCAATCCACTCATCGTAAATATGCCCCGATTTATGCCGCGAGAACTTTTGGTAAACTCGATAGCCAAGCTATTTCAGCGTAAGCCAGGATAACTGAAGGTGGCCAGAAACCGGGTTTTTCTCGAAATAATTCGTTGTCACCTTAAATATCGTAAAAAACCCGGTTTCTTTTAACTCAACGATGTGGGCAGAAACCGGGTTTTTCTCGAAATAATTCGTTGTCACCTTAAATATCGTAAAAAACCCGGTTTCTTTTAACTCAACGATGTGGTCAAAATTACAGATATCGAGTTAACTGCACTCGATAGCGTTCTTTTTTAGTAATCATAACTTCCCCAATTTCCAATCTTCCCTTACCAGTAACAGCGATTAAATCTCCCGACTTAACGTTATAACTAGCTTGGGTGATGTCCTTCCAATTAACTCGCACGTCCCCTCTGTCAATAAAATCAACCATTTTGCTGCGAGACATGGCAAATCCCGCAGAAGCAACAGCATCCAATCTCATCGATGCTTCAACGGTTGTCATTTCTTTCTTTTTCGGTTCTCTAATTTTTAGTTCGCTCAACTCAATGCGCCGAGTTTTTACCGGAACCGATCGCACTTGCTGCAAACTCATCTCCAAATACTCTACCATCTCCGGCATGACAATCGCCTGCGCGCCCCGTTCCCCCAAGACAATCACATCCCCGGTTTTTTCGCGGACAATCCCCGTACCCAGCATTGCGCCTAAGAAGTCGCGGTGACTGGCGGTGTCAAACAGGAAATTGCCGGCTATCTCCACCGCAGCAATGCTAACACTCCCAGAGTCGATCGGGATTTCCGATCGGGCGATCGCAATTCTCTGCCTTTCACCCTGGGGATAGCCACCCCAAGCCACTAATTCCACATCAGTTAAGCGCTTAAATACCGTCAGAGTGTCCGCCAACTCCGGCGGCGACAGAAAATCAGTCAGAGTAACTTCCCAAGTTTTAATTGCTTGTTCAGCTTGGTCTAATGCCCGCGCCACACATTCGCGGTTTTCGATGCCTTTTAACAGTTCTTCTTTTTGTAACATCAGTCAATTTTAGATTCTAATTTGAAATTGCCAAACGTTGGTGTAGCAACTAAAAAGTCTACTTCTTTAGCAGTCCCACTACTTTCATTATAGTCTAAAATTGTCAAATAATACCAATTATTAAAAATTGTTGCTACGTTTAATAACCGTAGCAACAATTAGCTGTTATTGCCTTAACTCCCCGCCGGGCAGGGCAGTGCCGTTTCCCTACAGGTGAGATTTTCTCATTAACGGATTACGGGTGTTGAAAAACCCGGTTGATGCATCCAGGAATGTCAGCAATTAGGAATGAACCATTAAATATTGACCGTTGCCGTTATATTCACCATCGCAACTGGCGAAATTAGCAACAAACCAAATCAAGTAAAACCGCCAGATTCTGCGGAATTTGGCATAATCGATGCCGTAGTCTAAATCTTTGACTGTCGCCTGAGAGTCATCAAAGTTTTTCAGCCAGTTAGCAAAGGTTGTAGAGTAATTGTAACCGTTGAGATACCATTGTTTGATGGTTTTGAGGTCTTTGTTGTGGCTGGGAACGGCATCGTATTTCCAGTAACGACCGTGGGGGAAAATGTATTTGTGGGTGAAAACACTGGAGATGTTGTTAGGGGTGCGAACGGTGATGATGTGAATGAAAGCGCGGCCGTTATCTTTGAGGAAAGAGGAGAGCTTTTGAAAAGCTTTGGTTAAATTACCGACATGACAAAAAACTCCGATCGAGAGAATTTTGTCAAATTTGGTATCGAATTGGGCGTCGTTCAAATCGCCTTCAAATAAGGTAAATCGACCTGAACTGAGGTAGCTGTCGGGATCTTGCATCCTGTGACGCATATATTCGCATTGATGGTGGCTGAGATTAATGCCAGTAAACTGGACATTGGGGAATTTGGAAAGAATGTAATTGGGAACGCAGCCCCAACCGCAGCCAAAGTCTAAAATGCGATCGCCATCCTGAATCTCTAGTTTCTCAATTACATCATCAATCATCTGAATTTGAGATTGTTCGAGGTTGGCTGCTCCTTTTTCCCACAATCCCATGCTGTATTTGGGATAAATCAGTTTGCTCTCGCCTAACATGGGATTCAGCATGGCTTGAGGTAAGTCGTACTGAAGTTTCATTAAATCTCGCGGGCCTTCCGCGGTGTGTTCTGTTTCTTTGAGTACCCATTCGTAGGGTGCGAGCAGAGAGGGAAAATACTTAAAAAAGACGGGCATACAGGTATCAAAAAGACCTCGCAATACAGAATCCGGTACTTCTAAGCCGTTGATATAAGACTCTGCTACTGCCATTTGCACCGCGTTAACCGCACTGACTGCGACGCGGGTTGCTCGATAGGCGATCGGACTTTTGAGATGGATATTTCCCACCAGCGGGATGTGCTGTTCGATGTTTTGTAGGGCTGTTGATGAACTCATGGTTATACGGGTTTTAAAGATGCTGCTATTCTATCTCAAGCAAATTGGCTGCTCCTTAGGGAACAAAAAAGCTCAAACTCTTATCAAGTAAGGTTTGGAAGAAAAAAGCCTGCAAAACTCTCAAAATATCTGGCGGTTCCAGGGAATTTAATAACGGATTTAAAGGGTTTTGAGCTATCATAAATTTATTAAGAATTATGTCAGTTAATTTGAGCTTTGAGCTTTGAGCTTTGAGCTTGATTCCAAAGGCTTTACTTGGCATATAATTGAGGTGTTTTCATTGTGCGATCGCGATTTTAATGCTGAGTGAGTTTGGCGGTTGAGGTGACGGCACGAGAAGCTAATGTCGATCGCGACTTATACTGAATCAATCAGGGAATGCAGAAAAGATGTCGAAAAACCGGGTTTGCATACAGAGTCACTGCAATAACAGATGTCCGCTCATGCCTCGCTACTTAGTTAGAAACGCCACATATGCCACAGATTCACTATCTGCCGGACGATCGCGCGATCGAGATAGACGACGACGATATAATTCTGGAAGCTTCCCTGCGTGCCGGCATTCCCCACACCCACGCCTGTGGTGGTAGTGCGCGGTGTTCGACTTGTCGTGTCTTGATAGTCGAAGGTTTGGAATTTTGCTCGCCCCGCAATTCAGCGGAAGATGAGCTCGCGAACAAACTGCGCCTAGAGCCGGAAATTAGGCTGGCTTGTCAGACACAGGTGGCGGGCGGGAAGGTGATTTTGCGGAGATTGGCGATCGATTCTGAAGACTTAGAAACCTTTAACGACGAAATCGCCGGAAACTTGATTTCTGCACCTGTGGGTCAAGAAAAGAAAATTGCAATTTTGTTTGCCGATATTCGAGGGTTTACCGCCTTTGCAGAATCGCTATTACCCTACGATGTAATTTATCTTTTAAATCGCTATTTCCAAAAAATGGGTTATGTAATCAACCGCAACGGCGGGATGATCAATAATTATATGGGCGACGGTTTTATGGCGCTGTTTGGGTTGGAAAATTCAGAGAAGGCGGCCGAACAAGCGGTGAGGGCTGGGGTGGAAATGCTGGAGGAATTGGACAAACTCAATCCGTATTTTGAGACTTTATACAGTCACAGGTTGCGGATTGGGATTGGGATTCACTGCGGTTTGGCGGTTGTGGGGAATCTGGGGGCCAAGAAAAATCAGACAGTAACGGCGATCGGGGATGCGGTAAATTTTGCCAGCCGGATTGAAGCTGCGAACAAGCAAGTGGGAACAAGTTTGCTGATTTCCGAGGAAACTTATGAGGAAATCAAGGATTTGGCGATCGTCAACCAGTGCGTATCAGTTAAAATCCCGGGAAAGAGCGGCGAATATCCGCTTTACGAAGTTGTCGGAATGCCACCGCTCCCGGTGGAAATCGAGGAGATTTTCGAGGTTGAGAAAAGTTCTTTTTTGCAGGGGTTTTTCAAGAATTTAATGGGTTTATTGGCTGCGCTGCGGAATTGGATTCGGAAAATATTTGGATCGTGAAACTTAGATTAATCTGAGCATATAATTATTGTGATACTAAAGCATTCAACGGTATGGCAACATTATTCGTAGGGTGCGAATACATCGACAATCCTTAAAGAAAAATCTGGTACATCTGTGTTTATCAAATATGTGTGTAGGGGCGAAGCATGACGGGAGCATCCCGGTTTTGCAAAAGCCTCAAATAGCCAAGAGGTCGTTGAGGTAAGCACAACGAAGTTTTAGCATCTTGTTATGACATTTTTTTTCAACCATTGAGCTCCAGAAATTTTCAACCTTCTATCTATTTGTTTGACAGCCGATTCCACCGCTCCCGAGCCTATGGAACAAATCTTATCTGATGATAATTGCTCATAGTTAGGGCTTGCTGAAAAAGTCAGAAAACAGCATTTAGAAAGATAAGTGAATTCGAGATCGCCTCGGCAATATAAGTTTTGTCAATTTTTTTCTGCCGAAACATAGCTTTTACCAATGATTGGAGCAAAAAAACATCCAAAAAGGTTTTTGTTATGAAATAGACCGAAAAAAAGCCAAAAAGCCTGCCGTAGCAGGGCAGAAAGATTGATCACCAAAAAAGTTATTGCGATGCTTGTTTCAGAAGTATTATTAAGTTTAGCCATCACTCTACCGAGGCTGAATCTTCTTTTGGCTTCTCCAAATTTTCCCTCAATTAAGTTACGAATTCTCTCGTCTGATTGAGCTTGTTTTTTTATTGCTTTGCTCAGATTTTTGGGAGGTCTTCCTAGACGGACACCGCTCATTCTGATGCCCATTTCTTTGCACCAAGCTCTATTTTCTTGCGTTCGATATATCCGATCTACATGAATTGATTCAGGGTAAAATCCGGTGAATTGTTTAAATGTTTCTACTTGTATTTTTAAGTCTCCTGATTCGTTGAAATTATCCCAACTAATTCGGTCTAAAAATACGTACCCATTTCGACAACTGGCTGACAGTTTTGCCCCAAATTCAACGGATTTCCCGGCTTTTCCTCGCGACGTTGGGGCGGATATGTGGTTGCTTTAAACTTACTATTCTGTCGGGAATACTATGTTCTTTCTTTTCATACATTGACAATTGTTGACGGTAGACTTCTGCAACTACTAACAGCATTTTATAATGAGATTTAGTCAGTAACTGTAGCTGACCCATTCGCTCTATATTAGCCAAATTTCTGTGGATATATTGGAGCTGTTTTTTAATTGCTTTTGTTCGTTCTTTTCGTCGTGGTTTGCGGTTTTTTGCTAGGGTTAGATATTCTTTTCTGGCTCTGTTTCGATATGTCCTCGGCTTTTTTTTTACGGGTGACTGAATTTGATTGTGTAGAGCATCTATAATTTTTTCAGTATGCTCTCTTGCTTGATTTAATAGTCCTAAGTCGGTCGGATATTTAAGGTCGGCTGGCGCACAGGTTGCATCTAATATTAATTTTCCTTGATTTTTGGGCTCACTTATTTCTGATGACTCTTTTTCGACGATAACTCCTGGCACTTCGGTCTGCTCTTTGACCATTTTTTCGTTAATTTTATTTCCTCGGGTTGACTCCTATTCTCTCCCTAAAATGAACAAACATGGATGAATCAAATGGTGCAGCATCACTATAGGTTGTCATGCCTATAAAGTATTGTAGGTATGGGTTTTCTCTTATTTGTTCTAGCGTTTCTTTGTCGCTGGTTCCTAGCCTTTCTTTAATTATTAATGCCCCCA
>NZ_JAEQDE010000182.1:0-5555 GCF_020737865.1 Microcoleus sp. PH2017_35_SFW_U_B | reverse complement strand
CTTTGAGGGACGGCTCCTTTGCTCTCTCTATCAATAGTGAGAGTATTGCTATCGCGTATGCCCTGTTTGTCCAGGGTTGTGCAGCGTAACACCGTCAGCATTCATGGATGAAGTGGAGCAGCCCAAGTATATTCATCACCGGATGACGGTTGCTTACTGAAGTGACTATTGGGATTATAGTGAAGCATGAGTGGGAACTACGGGCAGATTACCTGTCTATTTGGTTTGAAAATAATCTGGGCGCGAGCGCATGGGCTTGACTCAAATACATTACAAGGAACGATCGCAATGTCTACACCAATTGGATTACCGCCTATCTTTGAAAGCACTCCCATTGAGTTGGTGCCAAGCCAACAAATCGCGGAATTTCCTGCCAATACGTTTCTAGAAAGTATCGCGATCGACTCTGACAATACGTTATTTATTGCCAACCATTTTGAAGGAAAGATCGTTCGCATCGGGCAAGATCGAATCCCCGTAACTCATGCCACGATCTCAGGTAAGGCAGCAGGTCTAGCTTTTCTGTCAGAAACAGAACTATTGCTGACAGGTTGGAATCAAGACGGAATTTCCACCATCTTTAAAGTTTCATCTCAAGGTTCAGTAGAAACTTTACTAACAATGCCAGATGCAATCTTCCTGAATGGAATCACGCATTTGACTGGTAGTCGCTATGCGATCGCTGATTCCTATCGAGGTGCGATTTGGGAATTAGATGTAGCCCAAGTCAGCACTCGCATTTGGCTCGAACATCCTTTGTTGGCGCGAACCTCCGCAGAGCAAGAAATTCCCGGAGCTAATGGACTCAAAATCTTTAACAATGTGCTTTATGTATCGAATACCCAAAAGCAGCATATTGTTCGGATTCCGATTCTCGAAGATGCTGAGCCAGGGGAACCAACAATTTTTATCGATCGCGTAAACATTGACGACTTTGCCTTCGATCGCAACGGTAATCTCTACGGCACTACACACATTTATAACAGTGTGGTCAAGATTACACCAGATGGTAAAATAACCACGATCGCCGAAGCAGAACAAGGAATGGCAGGAACTACAGCCTTAGCATTCGGTCGTACTGGGCGCGATCGCACCAGTATTTACGTGGTAAGCAACGGTGGTATGTCATATCCATTGCCATCAGGAATTGAGTCGGCAAAAGTTGTACGTCTAGAAATTGGTGCTGAAGGATTACCGCTAATCTAGTTGGAAGTTTTTTGCATGAATCCATTGAATCAATCTGACGATCCTCCAGTAACTGTTGATATTCTGCAACAAGTCAAGCCTGGTTGTGAGGATGAATTCGATCGAGTTTTGAGCGATATATTAGTCGCTGCTGCGGCATTTGAAGGACATTTGGGAGTGAATATCTTCCGTTCAAGCGATCGCAGCAACCGAGAATATCGCATCGTCTTCAAGTTCGACCATTTGAGTAATTTGACCAGTTGGGAAAATTCTCCAATTCGTCATCGGCTTTTGGAACGAATCAAGCGGCTAACTGTTAATTCCAAGTATCAACGGCTGACGGGGTTAGAGACATGGTTTACCTTGCCAATTCAAGGGGCGATCGTGCCACCGCCCCGTTACAAAATGGTACTCGTTACTTGGCTAGTGATTTTTCCATTGATTAACATCATTCCACCCTTCTTAAATCAATTGCTTTTTCCATTGCCAACTTTGTTACGCAGTGCGATCGGTGCAGCTTTCATGGTTTCGTTAATGACCTACATCATCATGCCACGGGTGACAAAGTTATTTGCTAAGTGGCTCTATCCAAAGTAGAATACTCTTAAGTTCATTCATGAACTAAGGTCACGATGAAACCACTTTGTACGGATTGCCAAAAGTCGATCGAATGTCAAGGCTATCTACGATAGGATGATTGGCAACATTAGAATTTGAGCTGTTGATGACGCTCATTATCACACCGATAATAATGAAATCCAGCGAGCTTTAGCACTGGATCTAGCACCACAGACACGACAAATGTGTTGGCGATCGTTTATCAGGGCGATCGCCACATCAAACACCCCTTATCCAAGTCAATACGATTGCATGATCTTACTTTCCGCAACCATTAAGACTACCGTTACAGCTAGTCAAACAGCGGCTTTTGAGCATATTGTGCCTATTGACCTCACTTCTATATTTAAAGGTTATGGGCTGCTACCATCTGTCACGGGGATTAAGAACCAAGTTGGAAATTGGGACATCGCAGGGCAAACCCGCACTGTACATTTATCAGATAATAGCTCCGTCCAAGAGCTACTGACAAAATATGAGCATCCGCGATACTTTAGCTACACGGTTAGCGGTTTTACTGGGGTGCTGGGGTTTCTTACAACTTCTGCGAATGGCGAGTGGTGGTTTAGTATCAACTCATCAGGTCAGACTACGATCGAGTGGCGTTATACATTCAATGCACGGTCTGTTTTAGCGGTTCCAATCCTTTGGTTGATTACCAATTTACTCTGGCGCAACTATATGAATAATGCGCTGCAACGATCGAAAGCACTGATTGAGTAGAATATGACCTAACCAGCGATCGCATTCGGAATCGATCCAAGTCCTTACATCCAGAGTTTATAAAATGCCAGAAAAACAGCCCTTAACTATCGATTTTACTCAGAAAGATGATGTTATGAAAGTTGTCCCCCGATTGCCGCTGCGATCGAGCGAAAATTTGGGCTGGAATGAAATTCATGTTCAACAACATTGTCAACCCGCTTGGGAATCACCTGAATACGCTCACACTACACATATTGTGGTTGTCGGACTCAGTTCGGATTTGGTTCAGACAGAACGTTGGTTTGATGGACGCAGGCAGCAAGAGCAGATTGGCGGCGGAAATAATATTGCGATCGTCCCGGCAATGGTTCAGCATCGGAGCAGTTGGAATCAAGAAGCCTCCTTTTCCGTGTTATCCCTTGAACCCGATCGCTTGACTAAAATTGCCTATGAATCATTTACAACGGAGCGGATCGAACTCATTCCGCATTATGCAATGCAGGATACATTCATCGATCGCATTGGCAAGTCTCTGACAGCAGAACTTATAGAGGCTCGATTTGGCAGTCAGTTATTGGTAGACTCCTTGAAGATCGCACTTTCAATTCATCTGTTGAGGCATTATTCAGATTGGCACAAACCCTTGCGCGACTACCAGGGAGGGATGCCGAAGTGGAAAATGCAACGAGCGATCGCATATATCCACGATCATTTAGCTGAAAATCTAACTATTGCAGCGATCGCCGATGAATTAGAGATGAGTCAATATTATTTCTCACGGTTATTTAAGCAATCGATCGGTGTATCACCCTATCGATATGTAATGGAGCAAAGAATCGAATCAGCAAAACATTTATTGAAAAAAACTCCACTACCAATTTCGATGATTGCCGATCGGGTTGGTTTTGCCAATCAAAATCAATTGACAATCCAATTTCGGAACTTGACGGGTACAACACCTAGCAACTATCGCAAACACTTTTGATGTCCAGCCTCATAGCAAGATTCTAATAAATGGGGCAAGAATCAATGATTAATCCGGATTTTTTCTGACGCGATCGTGAGTCAGCAGAAATCTTTGCTAGGCTTGACTGCGTACTGAGGTACGGCGGAAGATGAACTTTATCGTTTCACTTCCAAACTAAAACGATTCGGGTTAGCTTAAAGGAGACAAAAATGAGCAGAAAGTTGAATTTAAGTAGATTTGCCATCTCTCTCATAGCCGTTATTAGTTCCCTGAGTCCCTTCTTAGCCGATTTCAATGAAACTCATGTTTTCAATCCACTTTGGCCGCCACACGCCAAATTTCATAACGGACAAACGATGACTTTGGGTCTTATTTGCGGGATTATATCGCTTTATTTTCTATGGTTTCGCAAGGTTTCTACTGACATTGAAAACTTAAAGATGTCTTGCTTATTTGCGGCTCTTTACTGGATGGCAATGGCACCAGCAATTCTCTATCCTGGAACGGCATTCGCTGACCCAGAATATGGTGGTCTTCAATCATTTTCATTAGGGGGTTTCCCAATTACACAAGTTCACATGGATTTTCTATTTTTTATCATTTTGGGAATTTGCTACTACACGGAAAGCAATCGAATGAAAAAATCTTCATGAATTTCGTGAAATTTCATGGAACATACTAAGGTTTTCTCAAAGAGCCGGAAAACTTTGGCTGAGGCTGAACTCTAAAACGCTGCGATCGATTTGAGCAATCGCAAGAATCATCTACTTCAAAGCTCAGTTTCAGACTTTATAGATCGTTCAAACAGAAGGAGAATCTCCATGAATTATGAAAAGTTCGAGATGCTTGACGACCAAAATGCCTGTGCGCTGCTGATTGACCACCAAGCAGGATTAATGTTATTTTGCGGTGATATTGACCCAATTCACCTTCGCAACAACTGCATCGCGCTGGCAAAAGTGCTTAAACTGCATAACATTCCGGTCGTGATGTCCGCTGCCGCGTTCGGACCCGCAGGGCCTCTGGGTCCGTTCCTACCGGAAATACTGAAGCTGTTCCCCGACGTACAGCCCATCTATCGCACCAAAATCAATTCGATGCACGATCCACGTATACGAGAAGCGATCGAAGCCACCGGTCGCAAAAAAGTGATCGCGGCTGGCATCACAGCAGACTTCTGTGTTGGGATTCCCGCAAAGACTCTGGCGGCGGAGGGCTACGATGTTCGACTTGTCATGGACGCTTCGGGGAACTATAGCAATCAGGTGCTGGCAGCCTCAACCGCCAACCTGACTCAATACGGCGTGAAGGTAACCAACTGGCTCAGTGTGGCTTGTGAACTTCAACAGGACTGGGCGATCGAGAAGACGGCACAAGGACTGCTGGAGATCTATCGCGAGCATCTGCCGGAGTGGTCTATGCTACAACTTACGTCGGACACCTGGAAATCCTTGCAGAAGTAGTTTTAGAGGTCGATTCTCCGAAACCGAGAAACACGGTCAATGACCCGCCGCTAATACGCAATCGACTTGGAAAAAGGTCGAGAATCGATAGGAATCGATCGCACCGAGTAGGATGCTCGGTCAGAAGCTGTCTTAGTGCGTCAGAACTTTAGTTAATTCTGAACGCTGCGATCGATTTGAACAATCGCAAGAATCACCTAACTGATTCTAGATATTCCGCAAGAAAGGTCTATCTTTTCATCCCATAACCAAGGTATTTTTTCTAGCCAAACCCGATAGTTTCGTTGCGCCTCGTTTCTTATTCCCTAACAATTTAACTGAGGTATATCAGTATGCATCGAGCAAAACTCGCCAGATGGTTGCTTATCACCGCAGCTATTTCCACCCTGACGATACCCATTGGAGTTGATGCAGTTTTGTTAGCAAACGGTCACATGAACAACCCGGCTTGGTTGCCTCACGCCAAACTCCACTGTGCCATGTCTTTCTTTGCGGCTGCCTCGTTGGGAAGTGCCGCTTTAGCAATTTTAAAAGTGCGTCCCACCAGCGATCGCTTTTCAATGGGTTTGGCTGCATTTCTCGGATCTGCGTTCTGGGTTGGGCTAATTGGCGCGGGG
>NZ_JAEQDE010000181.1:0-5558 GCF_020737865.1 Microcoleus sp. PH2017_35_SFW_U_B | reverse complement strand
AGGGTCTGCTTCCTGCTTCACCCAAGGGAGTCGGCTCGCAACTTGTCCACAGGCGTAAATTCGGATGTAGCCCATCCTAATCCAAAAAACAATTCTAGCTGAAGCTTTTAGCCATGAGTCACCCACTATTTTCAGCCAATTTAACGAGTTGTGGACTTCCTTCTCGACCTTAACAGGCTGGCTAGTCCTGACAGAACTGCGGTTTACAAACCGGATAATTGAGCTTTGGTTTTCGGCATTGCAGATATTATATCAATTCTAGACTTATCTTGTTCAGCGAGCTTTGACTAAGTTTAGATAACTATTTCGCCCTGTAAGTTAACCTCTTGTACTGACTTTTCAATGATATCGCATATTGACAGTGCCTCATGCCAGAGGGCGTCAGCCACGACCAAAAACGCGCGGGCGCGATCGCCCGTTATGTATTATAGATAACTCAAAAGCTCGATCGATCGAGTCACAGCAGTCCGAGCCGAATAGCACGAATAGAGCGTCCCGCTCGAAGTGAGTTCCGCAAGCGAGCGGGGACGCTCGCACCATAACAGACTCGCGAGCGTCCCCGCTCGCAGATAAGAGCTTGTGCACAGATGCTTGCATCGGGATTCTTCCCCGTCTCCCCCTCTCCCCCTCTCCCTCTCTCCCTTTCTCCCCCTCTCCCCCTCTCCCTTTCTCCCCCTCTCCCTTTCTTCCCCGTCTCCCCGTCTCCCCCTCTCTCTTTCTCCCCCTCTTCCCATTTCCCTATAAAAAAGCGTAGGGCCCGATCGACAGCGACCAGACCCAATAATATAAGAATCTTTGATTTTCTAACAAACGAGATGTGTTTCCGGTAGAGAACAATATGCTTACTAGGGTTTACAACTTGTGCAGCTTTACTTTTAATCCGCAAGCACAATAAGTCTGACTCGACTGCGGTTTGGCTTGACTGCGCGATCGGCAGTTTCGCCACTATTCCAAGTTGTGTTCGGTTAATTTCGGCCGCGCCTGGGAATTTAGACCGGAGACACCATGTCTATATCCTTGAACTTTGCTTGTGACGCTCCTACATCAATTGCAAGCAATATGTTGTAGGCATCTGAGTCCTGTTAAGGATATCTAGATCTTCCTTCGAGATACTCCAAAATGTTTCTCTCTACGGCGTTTTATAGTGAGGAACACGTCCAGCCCCACTGTCTTTCCAATATATCAAGGATTGTTTGTTCAGGCTGTGAAGATTTCCCTGTCCTACGGAATCGGTCAACCTTCCATTTTTCACAAACCTGGCTTTCATCCCACCCCAAATTAAAAATTATCGAGAGGGGGTTCCCGCTGAACGGGCTAAATATAGCGACCTCCTGTTTCTTTCTGTCCCGGTGTCTATTGTTAAGTTAGCACGAGCTTTGGGAGGAGTAAAGCACAATTTGTAAAACTTGATAGGTCTTTACATTACTAAGTATAATGATATAAATATCCACATAGATGTAAGTTCTATTGCAATACGCTTGGGCTAAGCCCGATCCCCCCTAGCCCCCCTTAAAAAGGGGGGGACAAGAGTTTTCTCAAAGTCAACCCCTACTCTCCTTTTTAAGGGGGATGCGAGGGGATCTCCGGGCAATAAACACTATTAACTGAAGCGTATTGAGTTCTATTGCTGCTACATCTTTACATACTTAACAGTTTTTGTCATGTCTATTACTCCTAAGTCTCTCGGCGGTAGTCAAATCCGCCAAACATTCCTCGACTTTTACGCCCAGCGGGGACACAAAATCCTGCCGAGTGCTTCTTTGGTGCCCGAAGATCCGACTGTGTTGCTAACGATCGCCGGAATGCTACAATTTAAGCCGATATTTCTCGGACAGCGCACCGCAGAATCACCGCGCGCTACCACTTCACAAAAGTGCATCCGCACCAACGATATCGAAAACGTCGGCCGTACCGCCCGCCACCACACGTTTTTTGAGATGTTGGGGAATTTCAGTTTTGGGGATTATTTCAAGAAACAGGCGATTGCTTGGGCGTGGGAACTTTCCACAGAAGTTTTCGGTTTACCTGCGTCCAATTTAGTTGTTAGCGTTTTCCGAGAAGATGACGAAGCTTTTGCGATTTGGCGCGATGAAATTGGCATTCCGGGCGATCGCATTCAACGCATGGGAGAAGCAGACAATTTCTGGCAATCTGGCCCCACAGGCCCCTGCGGCCCTTGTTCCGAGATTTATTACGATTTCCACCCAGAAAGAGGCGATAATATTGACCTCGAAGATGATAGCAGGTTTATCGAATTTTATAACCTGGTTTTCATGCAGTACAATAAAGATGCAGAGGGCAATTTAACACCGCTGCAAAATCAAAATATTGATACTGGGATGGGATTGGAACGGATGGCGCAAATCCTCCAGAAAGTCCCGAACAATTACGAAACAGATTTGATTTTTCCGATCGTCCAATCGGCGGCGGAAATTGCCGGAATTGATTACCACAATAGCGATGAAAATGTCAAGGTTTCGCTGAAAGTAATTGGCGATCACATTCGGGCTGTGGTGCACATGATTGCGGACGAAATTCGCGCGTCAAATGTCGGCCGCGGTTACATTTTGCGTCGGTTGATTCGCCGGGTGGTGCGCCACGGGCGGCTGATTGGGATTCAGGGCGAATTTACGGTGCGGGTGGCCGAAAGCGCGATCGCCCTTTCGGAAGCAGTTTATCCAAATGTGCGATCGCGCGAAGCTCAAATTAAGGCGGAATTGGCAAGGGAAGAGGCGCAGTTTCTCAAGACTTTGGAACGGGGAGAGAAGCTGCTTGAGGAAATTCTCAAAAAAGCTCTTGTGGAACAGGCGTCTCGCCTGTCGGTTTCTGGGGGCGGGCAGGATGCCCACCCCACAGTAGAAATTTCTGGACAAGATGCGTTCACGCTTTACGATACCTACGGTTTCCCCTTAGAATTGACTCAAGAAATTGCGGAAGAACAGGGAATTACTGTCGATTTAGATGGCTTTGAAGTCGCGATGAAGGAACAGCAAACTCGCGCGAAAGAAGCTCACCAAACCATTGATTTAACTGTGCAGGGTTCCTTGGATAAGTTAGCTGAGAGTATCCAGAAAACAGAGTTTGTTGGCTATACTGAATTGTCAAGTTTAGCTGAAATCAAAGTTATCTTAGTTGACGGCAAAGCTGTGGAATCAGCAGAGGCGGGAACCGAGGTACAAGTTGTATTGAACCAAACGCCGTTTTATGCAGAATCCGGCGGACAACTTGGGGACAAAGGTTATTTGCAAAGCGGAGAGAATGGTCAGAGTTTGTTGGTGAGAGTTGATGATGTGAAAAAGGAGTCAGATTTCTTCGTGCATTTCGGCTTTGTGGAACGGGGAACCTTAAAAGTTGGCGATAGTTTGACTGCGAAAATTGACAATAGCGGCCGCCGCCGAATTCAAGCCAACCACACAGCAACTCACTTATTACAGTCAGCTTTGAGAAAAATTGTAGACGATTCAATTTCGCAAGCTGGTTCCCTGGTATCGACAGAGAGATTGCGATTTGATTTCAATTCTCCCCGCGCTGTCACAGTAGCAGAATTGCAGAAAATTGAGGATCGAGTTAATAGTTGGATTGCTGAGGCCCACGCTGCGGAAGTTGCCGAAATGCCGATCGCCCAAGCCAGAGAAAAAGGCGCCACAGCCATGTTTGGCGAGAAGTACGGCGACGTAGTGCGGGTAATCGACTTTCCCGGGGTTTCGATGGAATTGTGCGGGGGGACTCACGTCAGCAATACCGCAGAAATCGGGCTGTTTAAGATTGTTTCCGAAGCGGGCGTTGCGGCTGGTACTCGCCGGATAGAAGCGGTTTCAGGACAAGCTGTGTTGGATTATTTGAATGTGCGTGACAGGGTTGTGCGCGATTTGGGCGATCGATTTAAAGCGAAACCCGAAGAATTGCCCAACCGGATTACTAATTTGCAGAATGAATTGAAGGATACTCAGAAGCAGTTGGCTGCTGCAAAGTCCGAATTGGCGATCGCGAAATCCGACCAGTTGCTAGCAAAAGCTGAGTCCATTGGCGAGTTCAAAATCATTGTAGCTCAATTGGGTGATGTGGATGCAGAAGCGCTGAAAACTGCGGCGGAAAGATTGCAGCAAAAGTTAGGAAATGCTGCGGTTGTTTTGGCATCAATTCCTGAACCGGACAAGGTAAGTTTGGTAGCAGCTTTTAGTCCAGAAGTTAATAAGAAAGGATTGCAAGCTGGCAAGTTTATCGGGGGAATTGCTCAAATTTGTGGCGGCAAAGGCGGCGGGTGGCCTAACTTGGCGCAGGCTGGGGGACGTGATGCTAGTAAGTTGCAGGAAGCCTTGGAAAGTGCTCGCAATCTGTTAGTTGAAGGGTTGGGTAATTAGGAAGAAACCCGGCGGTTGAAACCGCGTCTACAAAAACAAAACCCACCTCCGTGGGTTGAAGATTTTACCCAATTGATTGAGAGAAACCCGGCGGTTGAAACCGCGTCTACAAAAACAAAACCCGCCTCCGCGGGTTGAAGATTTCATCCAACGATTTTCCATCTCCGAATACCATCTTCGTCCACGGAGGTGGACATCGTTTGTGTAGACGCGGTTTCCAACCGCCGGGGCCTCTGCAATCAACCCGTAATCAATCCGTAAATCACCCCCAAATCCATCCGTTACATCCGCTACAAAATCCGCTGCCGAACTTGCCTTCCCCCAACAAATAATGTAAAATATTCCAAAAATGGGTTGTGCAAAATGAACGAAAAACGCCGCGAAGCCTATCTCAATCTGATTCAATCCCTCCTCAACTCCCCAGAAGACGAACAAATCGCCCTCCTGAAACAGAATCTAGAATTATTAGATGATGGTTTTGCCCGATATCTGCGCGAGTGGGCAACTCAAACTATCGCAGCAATGGAGTCAGAGGAAGCTACAAACATTACTCTTAATATAGTTAAATTCAGTAATTTGATTCAACAGTTTCCGCTGGGTAGCAAAAGTAGCAATATGGAAATTGCCATTGCCGGCTACGAGGCGGGATTGCAAATTTTTAAGCAAGTTACTGATGCCGAACTTTGGGCAACTATTCAAAATAATTTAGCAATTGCTTACAGTAACAGAATCAAGTTCGATAGAGGAGAGAATATCGAACGGGCGATCGAATGTTATCAAGCTGCTTTACAAGTTCTCACCCGCGCTGCTTTGCCCCAAAAATGGGCGAGGACTCAAAATAATTTAGGACTTGCTTACAGTGACAGAATCAAGTTCGATAGAGGAGAGAATATCGAACGGGCGATCGAATGTTATCAAGCTGCTTTACAAGTTCTCACCCGCGATGCTTTGCCCCAAAAATGGGCGATGACTCAAAATAATTTAGGACTTGCTTACAGTGACAGAATCAAGTTCGATAGAGGAGATAATATCGAACGGGCGATCGAATGTTATCAAGCTGCTTTACAAGTTTACACCCGCGATGCTTTGCCCCAAGATTGGGCGATGACTCAAAATAATTTAGGAAGTGCTTACAGTGACAGAATCAAGTTCGATAGAGGAGAGAATATCGAACGGGCGATCGAATGTTATCAAGCT
>NZ_JAEQDE010000056.1:0-34860 GCF_020737865.1 Microcoleus sp. PH2017_35_SFW_U_B | reverse complement strand
ATACAGGTGAACCCTAATTAAATGTTTTGTAGTTACTCAATAATTCTTGTCCAATATACCATATTCTGTTAATATAAAGTTTAGATGCGTTCGCCCTGCTGCGTATTGAATAGTGATTTCAAAAAGCTGACAGCACAATATGTGAAGTGGTAGTTATCTAACAAATCGTTGCAACGGCGGAATAAAGATAATCGGTAGGGATGCCAAGGTTACTGACCGCCGTTGAACTCAATCGTTATCTCGCAAACGCTGCCTGACTTTGGAGATGATTCGGAATGTCGATCGATAATTAATAATTCCGCCTAAGATTCTCATTTCCACCCGATGAGTCGGTACAAACCCCACTTAACAACAATAGAACCCCATTCCAACAACAGTAAAGTAAACTGAGAGCAGCCCCATTCGCCCCAGTTGACCTATGCCACGTTGGTTCAATACCGCTGGCCCTTGCCGCGATAACATTCACTATATGTTGCCGGCAACCCGACGCCTCCCGAATTTAGAGCGACTGATTGCTCAGCAAAGCTATTTTGTCATCCACGCACCCCGACAAATTGGTAAAACCACGGCAATGCTGGCTTTGGCCAAGCAACTCACTGACAGCGGACAATACACTGCGATCGTTGTTTCAGTAGAGTTAGGTTCGCCCTTTAATGACAATCCACAACAAGCCCAAGCGGTCATTTTAAGTTCTTGGCGAAGTGAGGCGCGAGTCTATTTGCCACCGGAGCTCCAGCCACCACCAAAACAAGAAATGGAGGTGGGACAAGGAATTGAAGAAACATTGCGGCAATGGGCACAAACTTCACCTCGCCCTTTAGCAATCTTCATCGATGAAATTGATTCGCTCCAAAATGAAGTATTGCTGTCCGTTTTGCGTCAGTTACGCAATGGTTATCCCTCTCGTCCTCGTGCGTTTCCGCAATCAGTAGGTTTAATCGGTTTGCGGGATGTTCGCGATTACAAAGTGGCTGCGGGTGGTAGCGATCGCCTAAATACATCCAGTCCGTTTAATATTAAAGTGCGATCGATTACGCTCAGAAATTTTAATGCCTCAGAAGTCGCAGAACTCTACGGGCAACATACCCAAGATACCGGACAAGTTTTTACACCAGAAGCCGTAGCCTTAGCTTTTGAATTAACACAAGGACAACCTTGGTTGGTGAATGCTTTAGCCAAAGAAATCGTCGAAGAATTAGTAACAGATGAATCTATAGAAATTACACCAGAACATATTTTAGAAGCTAAAGAAATTCTGATAAAACGACAAGATACGCATTTGGATAGCTTGGCTGAACGACTCAGAGAAAACCGAGTCAAAGCAATTATCGAGCCGATGTTGGCGGGTTTGGAACTCGGCAATATCCCCAATGATGATATTCAGTTTTTAATCGATTTGGGTTTGTGTAAGATGGACGTTCAGGGTGGATTGACGATCGCCAATCCAATTTATCGCGAAGTTTTGCCCCGCGTGCTCACCGTAACTCCAATGGCCTCTCTGCCCCAAATTGCACCGAGTTGGTTGACATCAGAAGGTAAATTAGATACTCAGGCTTTACTGAAAACTTTTTTAGAATTTTGGTTGCAACATGGCGAACCGTTACTCAAAAGTGCGTCTTACCCCGAAATTGCGCCGCATTTAGTGCTGATGGCGTTTCTGCATCGGGTGATTAATGGTGGCGGAACGTTGGAGAGAGAATATGCGATCGGGCGCGATCGCATGGATTTATGTTTGCGTTATGGTGAGGTAACATTAGGAATTGAACTGAAGGTTTGGCGGACTCGGAAAGTCGATCCGTTGAGTAAAGGGTTGGAACAGTTGGATGGGTATTTGGCTCGATTGGGACAAGATTCGGGTTGGTTGGTGATATTCGATCGCAGAGATAATGCACCGGAGTTAGAAGAACGGCTGAAAACTGAAATTCATTTGACACCAATGGGGCGATCGGTTACAGTGATTCGTGCTTGAAGAGGTTACGATCGATGTGTCGATTTTGCCGATCGCCGAGGGTGTGCGATCGACTTATCATTCTTACTTGTGGAGAAATGTATGACCCAGCGACCAATAGTTCTTATAACTGGTGCAAGTCGGACTATTGGCATCGGATCATCAATTGCCAAAGAATTAGCAAAATCAGGCTGGGATGTCGCTCTGACCTATTGGCAGCCATACGATGCGTCAATGCCTTGGGGCAGCGATCCGAAAGAGGTTCAGTCACTTTGCCACAAACTTGAGCAATTCGGTGTGCGCTCCACAGCGATCGAGGTTGATTTATCCTTGACTGATTCTGCTTCGCGCATATTCGATATTGTTGAGCATGACCTGGGAAACGTTACGGCAATGGTTATTGCTCATTGCCATTCAGTTGATAGTGATATTCTATCCACGTCAGTTGAGAGCTTTGACTTACACTTTGCCGTCAATGCCCGTGCTACTTGGCTATTGATCAAAGAGTTTGGTCAGAGATTCCGAGGGGAAACTGGATCTGGTCGTATTGTTTCGATTACCAGCGACCATACCGCAGGCAATCTCCCCTATGGTGCCAGCAAGGGTGCTATGGATCGGATCGTACTCGCTTCGGCACAGGAATTTAGGTCGCTGGGCATCACTGCGAACGTAATAAATCCAGGTGCGACTGATACTGGCTGGATGTCCGAAGCACTCAAAACTGATGTGCAATCCATCACTCTGTTGGATCGTGTCGGTATGCCACAGGATTGCGCTAATCTAGTCAGATTTCTGTGTTCCAAAGAAGGCGGATGGATCAACAGACAACTGATTTATAGTAATGGTGGTCTTCAGTAACCTTGAGAACGTGAGGTTTTTTAGGCTGCTTAAGACAATTCCCCAAGCTAAAATGGGGTCGTTATCTCGCAAACACTCCCTGACTTTGGAGATGATTCGGAATCTCGATCGAGAATTAAGGATTCCGGCGAAGATTCTCCTTTCCGCCTTATGAGTAGCACAAACCCCCGCTTAACCACAATAGAACGCCATTCCAACAACAGTAAAGTAAACTGATGAGTTCATTTGAACTCGGAACAGTTAAAATAGACAGTAGGTGGAGTGAGTGACCGAAATGCCAACTACTGCTCAGTTAGAGAGTTTATATCGCGTCAGCTATCAGTTGACGTTCATCATGTTGCAACCGATTCATCTGGTTTGTATAGATCGTCGTACTCGAAACGTATACGTTCTAGCTGGATATGGTGAAGACCTTGAGTTTGAAATTGTACCGAATGGGGAGGTATTCTGATGAGCCAAGTGAATTTTGAGGCTATGAGCGATGCCGAATTGAGACGGTACTTTCTGGAAAATCGCCAAGATCGAGCTGCTTGTCAGGCATATTTAGACAGGTTCAGTCAGCGTCCGAAATCAATCATTGCAAGCCCAAGCGATCCCGATTTTGACGCAAAAATTCAGGCCGCAATTCGGCAGAAATTAGAAGCATCGCCTAGTAGCCAGCCAGCTAACAGCACAGTGGAACGGACGGAATAGAGTCACCTTGGAGATGATTTGGAAGCTCGATCGAGAGTTTGACATACAGAAAATTGGTGCTTTTATAATTTAGGCAATAAAAAATAACTTTTGCTAAATTGTTAACAACACTCAAAAAAAGTGAACACCATGCTTAACCTCTCCCGTAGCCGTCCCCTGAACCAATTTCAACAGGAAGCTCCTGAGTTGCTTCATCAGTTTGAAATAGATAAAACACCAATCGTAATTACCATTAATGGTAAAGCGGTTGCTGTGCTTCAGGATGCGGAAAGTTATGAAAAACTACTTAATCGGTTAGAACTTCTTGAAACTCTTGCAGGTATTCGTCAAAGCTTAGGGGAATTCGATCGAGGCGAAGGGGTTTCTATTCATCAAGCTTTTGAAGAGCTTCAAAAAAAATATGACCTACCGAGTTGAGATATCTCCTACTGCTATTCATGACATAGAAAATATATTTTTGTGGCTCAAGCTCAATGCTCCTGAAAAATCCTATCGTTGGGTTAGGGGCTGTTATGAAATAATGCTCAAACTGGAAAGCTTTCCTAGTCGTTGTCCCTTGGCATTAGAAAGTGAGTATTTGGATCTGGAAATACGTCAACTTTTATATGAGAAGAAATATCGTATTTTATTTAGTATCGTAGAAAATGAAAATACTAGAATGGTTAAAATTCACCGCGTTCGCCACAGTTCTCAACAAAATTTTGATTCTTTAAAACAGCTTTTGGATAATGATGAAGAAGAGTAAAAATGTTCTTGTGTTGTGATTTCTGAGTTTAAGGGCGATTGGACATCGAAGACTTTGACCGATCGCCTTAGAGTTACAATCTATGGATCGCACAATGCAGGAGAACGATCGCCTGATTCGGCGATTTTGTGAAAAGTTGGCAATTTAGGGAATGGGGGAGTATTTTCAAAGATGGAGACTCAACTATACGAGAAATTCATTCAAAAGGTAATTATTTTAGGTAAACAAAAGGAATTTTCATTAACCTCTGCGATCGACAACTATTTAATGATCAATTATCAGCTTAAATTAGAACGAATCGATAAACTAAAAGCTTGGCTAGATGGGTTTAGACCGTTCGATTCCACCCTCGTCGCCGAACTCAAAAAGCTCTATGATGTTCGCTTTACTTATAACTCAAATGCCATTGAGGGTAATACTTTAACCCAAAGTGAAACGGAATTAGTTTTAACTAAGGGCATTACTGTGGGGGGCAAAACCCTTGACGAACATTTAGAAGTTATTGGGCATAAGGAGGCGATCGATTATATTGAAAATTTAGCCCAAAAAGATACGGAGATTAATGAATGGGAAATTAAGCAAATTCACAATCTGATTCTCCGCAAAATTAACCCTGATGAAGCGGGTAGTTATCGCACTCTGGACGTGATGGCGGCAGGAACTAATTATCGTTATCCTCCCCATTATTTATTGTCTCAATTAATGGGAGATTTTGCGAGTTGGTTGAATTCGGAATCTGCTTTAAGGCTCCATCCAGTTGAATATGTAAGTATCGCTCATTATCGGTTTGTTTCGATTCATCCTTTTCGGGATGGGAATGGTCGAACGGCTAGGTTATTAATGAATTTACTTTTAATCCGTGCTGGCTATCCGATTGTGGTGATTGACAACCAAATCCGCAATGATTATATTAATGCTTTAGCCTACGGGCAACAGAATCAAGATGATTTAAGCCAGTTGTTTGCATTGATTTTTGATGCTACGATTAGTTCGCTTGTGGAAGTTTTAAGATTATTGGTGACTGCAAGTAGCAGCAGGGGAAAGGGACAGGCTTTTTATCAGGAGATTACTGATTTTCTCGATCGCAGCGGTGGTTTAGGGAATGGGGAATAGGTAATGGGTGGGATGTTAAACCAAAAATGTTCGATCGCACTAACGCTATCTCGGAAACGCTACCTTACCTTGGAGATGATTCGGAATCTCGATCGAGAATTAAGGATTCTTGATCGAGATGCCGATCGAGCCTTATCCTGCACAAAAACTTAGAAACCTGAAAGCGAAGAAAAAGCCCCCCTAAAAAGACGGGACTTTAATTCTCCGCTACACTCCGCTCATTACCAACAACTATTAAGGCAACTCAACCGAACTCGGTTTAGCAATGTGAGGCAAGCCCCAGCCCAATTTTTCCCGCAAAATGTGGAAAAACTCAAAAGATTGTATCCGAACAAAGCGGGCTGGGTAGGGCGATCGCTCAATTTGCACCCAATCCTCAGGCCGAACATAACAGCCGCCGTTCCCATCTACCACCATTACCAGGCGGTTCGGACTTGCCGGCAAAATCTTCACCGGCTCAGTATTGCTAAATACTAAAGCCCGAGAAGCCATTGAATGCGGGCAAAGAGGGACTAACTGCAACACTGGGACTCCCGGAATAATTACAGGGCCGCCGGCTGACAGCGCGTAGGCTGTCGATCCAGTCGGAGTCGAGATAATTACCCCATCTGCGGCAATGTCCACAGAGGCGTGCTGGCCGATCGCCACTTCAAAATGGCACATACAAGTCAACGGTTCGCGGTGCAGTACCATTTCATTGAGACAAAGGGCTTCCCAAAGGCAGTCGTTGTCTCGAAACAGCCGCACGGCCAACATCGATCTTTCTTCTATTTCGTATTCTCCGGCGATCGCCTTTTCCAAAGCTTGCGGGAGCAAGTTTAGGTAAGTTTCTGTTAAAAAGCCCATATGACCGGTATTGACAGTCAGCAGCGGCACTCCGATGGGAGCAACTTGGCGAAATGCCGACAGCACCGTACCGTCGCCACCCAAAACCACTGCAAACTCCATGTCGCTGTCAAAACCGGGGGGGACAAGTTGGTCGATCGGAGTGTGGCACATGGGGCGATCGGGACTAGAATAGCCCAAAATTCCCCCGGCACCGGAAACCGCGCAGACCTCCCAGCCGCGGGCAGTCAGCTTGTCTTTCAACTCTTCGGCGATGCGACAAGAGACTGGTTTAACGTCGTTGTATATAATCCCAGCTTTCGGCACTTTAAAATGTAAAAGGCATTTTTTGTTTACTCCGTTTTTTAGTCTTAAGCTGCTCGTACTCTATTTCCCTGAGCTTCTTCATAATCAGACTGAAGTATTCTTCCAGATAAGATTCCAAAGTTGTAGTTTCTTTAGGGTCTAATCCGAAGACACTGTAAACGTCATCCATCGGAGCTTTCAAGGGTTTTCCGGCTGCTAAAACTTCTGAAAAAGCCAATCTGTCAGCTACGTTCCAACTCCACTGAAAGAACTTAGCAAATTGACGGGTAGCCTGCAACAAGGCATCTGGCGTGCGGGTGATTTTGGCCTGTTTCCCAGAAAGCCGCTCGCACAACCGCACGATTTCCTCAGCATCCCAAGCGCGATTTCCCACCACCGGAAAGCTTTTTTTCTCGGTTTCGGGAACGGTAAGAGCTCGGACGGCAAACTTCGCAACGTCCTGAGTGTTCATGTAAGCAAGGGCTGACGGCTTGTTGGGCAACCAGACTCCCTGACCATCCAAAATTGGCATTGCGTACAGGCTCAGCAGTCCTTGCAAAAAGCCGCAAGGTCTCAATATTGTGTAGTCTAGACCGGATTCTGCTAAGAATAGCTCAGTACAGCGCTTAATTTCCAACAAGGGGACTTGCTGATATTTTTCGGCGTCGAGAAATGAAAAGAATATGTAACGCTTGATGCCTGCTGCTGCTGCTGCTTGGATCAGCGATACTTTTCCGTCCCAGTCTACTCTTTTGATGCTGACAGAATCGGCTGCGCTGGCTGTTGCTGCATCGATGATAGCAGTGACGCCTTCTAATGCAGGAATTAAGCTGTCAGGCTGGCAAAGGTTTCCCGGTACGAGTTCGGCGCCCCATTCTTTCAAAAAGGCCGCTTTTCTGTAATTTCTGACTAAACAACGCACCTGGTAGCCCTCGTCTAGGGCGCGGCGGGCTATTTGACGGCCGAGGGTGCCGGTGGCTCCTACAATCAATAAAGTCATCTAGGGATTAATTTATGAATCTTAAACTTTCTATAAGATGGTATCAGGTTTTCGTTATGTTTTTTATAAAAACTTAACAAAAACCTGAATTTTTCTCATTTTTGGCTTGAGAGCCTAAGCAGCACGCTGGCTTTGGGTGGCACGCAGAAGCTAGAAGGCTTGAGCTAGAAGACTTCTGAATGATTGTTACAAAAATTTATTCTTCGCCGCCTTGCAGTTTGAGCAGGAGGAAGCCTCCGCCTATACCCACGAAAATTAGGGAAAAGGACAAAAAGGCTGCATTGAAAATTTCAGGATTCATGATTGTATATGCCTAATTGGACGATCGCATTAGATAAAAATAATAATATAATTTGGGGCAACCAGCTACATGAATGCTAAAATCTCACTGCTGAAATTGCTGTATTTTTTGGGGAGAAAACTGCCTTGAGTCTCGATCGGCAATCAAAACTAGCTGTAACTCTGGGAGATCCGGCAGGAATTGGCCCGGAAGTGATTCTCAAGGCTTTGGCAGATCCGGCTGCTGCTTTGATGGTGACGGTTTTCGGATCGAGGATGATTTTGCAACAAACTTACGATCGGCTGCGATCGATCGATCGGGCTACAACAGCAGCAAATCCCGCAACATTAAAGATTATTGATATCGAACCAGACAGCAAGTGGGGTTCCATTATCCCCGGTGTCGGGAATGCGGCTAGTGGGGCGGCTAGCTTTGAGTATATGGAAAAGGCGATCGCTCGTACCCTTGCCGGCGAATTTTGTGCGATCGTCACCGGCCCCATTTCCAAAACTTGCTGGCAAGCCGCAGGTTACAATTATCCCGGACAAACAGAACTTCTGGCAGAAAGGTCGAAATCGCAGCGGTTCGGAATGCTGTTTGTCGCCACATCTCCCCACAGCGGTTGGACGCTGGTAACTTTACTCGCTACCACACATATTCCTCTGCGTCAAGTACCCGAGGCTTTGACTCCAGAGTTGCTGAGTGAAAAACTAGAATTGCTGATCGAGTGTTTGCGCGAAGATTTTGGGATAGAAAAACCAAAAATAGCGATTTCTGGCTTAAATCCTCACAGCGGCGAAAATGGCAAACTGGGAAATGAAGAGCAAGACTGGATGATACCGTGGTTGAAAGCGCAGCGCGATCGTTTTCCCCAAGTGCAATTAGACGGGCCAATCCCCCCGGATACCATGTGGGTAAAACCGGCTAAAGTTTGGTACGGCTTAGCCTCATTAGCTCACGACGGTTACTTGGCAATGTACCACGACCAAGGCTTGATTCCAGTAAAATTGATGGCTTTCGACAAAGCGGTCAACACTACAATTGGCTTACCCTTTGTCCGCACATCTCCCGATCACGGCACAGCTTTTGATATTGTAGGTCAAGGAATTGCCGATGCCTCTAGCATGACAGCAGCGTTACAGTTGGCGGCCCAGTTGGCTAGTCGCAGAGCAGCAGTTAAAATAGGGTTACAGAACAGTCCAACAATAACGTGACAATTCGTGACGAAACTAGACATTTTCTGCAATTAGAGCAGCTAATGTCTAGTTTCACTCATAATCAAGGCAGCTAATTTATCAAGTTATGACGACTCTCACTTACTGTAAAGGATTACCAACTCCCGAAGCCGAACTTAACCCCGCAGGTTATACTGAATTTGAGTGTTTTTTAACGGCATTTTCAGGAGTGTTTTATCGAGCAACAATCGAGACGGTTAACCATTTATTAAATCGAGAAATCAAATTCAATAAATCTAGTTGGAATACTCATCTACAACAGACCTACGGCATCAACAAACGTCATGCCAACGGAGTAATTGCTTTATCATCCGGCAAAGTAGATTCAGCATATAAAGCGAGAACTAGATATCTGTCCCAATTAGCATCTAGACTTAAATCCGCTGCATCTTGGTTAAAGGCAGCAGAACGTAAACTAAAAGGGGCCCAAAAATTTTACGCCAAACGGCATTGGCAGCACTCTTCAAGCGGGTGTAATTTCCCCCTAGCGAGCGACAGGAAAACTCGCAAGACCAACTGGTATAACCTGAAATTTGCCATCCACAACAAGAAAAGATACATCTACAAATTAACTCAAACCCTCGCCCACCTGAAAGTGGCACCACTGAGAGTCAAGGTCAACTCAAGAGAACTATTCATTGTGGGGTCGAAGGATGAAAGTTATGGCAATCAAGCTTGCCAGTGGGATGGCAAAAATCTGAAATTTAGAGTGCCTAATTGCCTGGAGGCTAAATTTGGCAAATATGTCACTTCAGCCATCGGTAATTTTGACAGAAATCTGAATCGATTGCCCGAGGCTGGTGCTAAAACCTGGCACTTTTACCGCCAGGACAACCGTTGGGTAGTAGCAGTACAATTTACCCCATTACCAGTAAAACAAGTAAGCCGATCGATCGAGTACGGTTGCATTGGCATT
Organism: Microcoleus sp. PH2017_35_SFW_U_B; assembly: GCF_020737865.1. Classification (NCBI taxonomy): domain Bacteria; kingdom Bacillati; phylum Cyanobacteriota; class Cyanophyceae; order Oscillatoriales; family Microcoleaceae; genus Microcoleus; species Microcoleus sp. PH2017_35_SFW_U_B. The sequence goes on along the minus strand of NZ_JAEQDE010000056.1, from coordinate 24,941 downwards.
GACCTCAATCCGAACTCGATTGGTTGGGCATATATCGACGGTCAAGGTAATTTAAGCTCAAGAGGTAAAATAGCTATGCAGATGGGTTTACCTCGCGGCAAACAAGATGCTCAAATTGTAGGTGCTATCTTGCAGCTAGCTGAATTAGCTACTGCGTTTGCTTGCCCGATTGTTTGCGAATCATTAGATTTTACTGGTAAGAAATCACAGTTAAGGGAGAAAGGAAGAAAATATGCTCGGATGCTATCGAACTGGGCTTACAGTCGTTTTTATCAGCTTTTGGAGTCAATTTTATCCAATCGAGGCATTTCGTTATTTACTCGCAATCCGGCTTACACCAGTTTAATCGGATTGGTTAAATACGCTCGGATGTATGGGTTGTCCTCGGATATTAGTGCTGCAATAGCTATTGCTAGAAGAGGAATGAATGGAAGTGAAAGATTGCCGCGCCCCGTGTCCGCCTATCTGGGGGTGAACCCCAGAAAGCACGTATGGGGCGCTTGGTACCAATTTAATATGTTTATCGGTCGGTGTCCGGTAGTCAATCGCAGACATGATTACTATCGAGTCTCTAACTGGGGGCCACTGGTTAAGGCTGATGTCGAGCAGTGATGTCGGGCATCAGCCAAGCACAAGCGCGTTAGTGGTTATCGACTCAAAGTTACACCGCAGACTTATACTGGGATCCAAATTACCTGTGGGTAGGTTTGTCCAAGTTTTTAGAAGCGGTGATAGCCTTAATTAAGTCTGACACTGGGCAAAATTGTGTCATTCCTATTGATGTTCGCTGGCGTCAGGCGACAAGCAAGCTGGTCATTTTAGTCGATCGCTTAAAATCAGATTTTGGTAGCACAGTATGGCAGCATCTAATGATAATTCAGGGAACATATATCAGTCAGAAACAGAGGTGTCAGATGCAACTCTGGCAAGTTCTAAAGCAGGAGATCAACTTCAGGAATTGCTAATCATATTGACTGAAATCCAGTTACTGAAGCAATCAAAAAAAGAACCTATCGAGCTAAAGTTACCGCCATCTGAAAAATCAGCAGAGCGACTTGAGGAAGAGGAAAATCGGCGCAACCAATTGTCTTTTTTGATCGAATCACCTGCGGTTGTACCGGAAGTATTGAATAATCATGAAGAGATACCACCTCAAAGACGACAAAACAAGAACGAAGAAGCAGGCTTATCTAGAATCGCTAATTTAGCAAACAATGAGCGACCGTCGGAAGAAGATTTAGAAAAAGCAGTCGAAGAGTTTAAACGGTTGCAGGAACTGTTGTTTGAAAGGGATTTGCCGGAATTTTACAGTAATATTTTCAGCGTAGAACAAAGGTTAGAAAATTTTGAGAAACTAATGTCTGAGCCGAAAGAATTGATGAATTTATTGAAACCTTTAATTCCCGAGTTAGTGAGAGAAGAGCTAGAGCGGTTGAAGTTTCAATTAAACCAGGCGATAGAACTCGTCGGCAACGATAAAATCAATCGCCTGGAAGTTCAGACAAAATTAGCGGATTTGGAAAATCAAATTTCTGATTTCAACCAGCAGCAATTGGGAAATTCAGAACAGTTAGTTAAACGGCTAATGTTGATGGTGGGAGATCTGCTCAACCGCAAGGTAGAGGAGTCTAAGTTAGAGGTGACTTCGGCGATCGCACCGACAATCAATCAAGTAGTTGACAATCAAAATGGACTGGAAGAACAAGTAGTCATAATTGAAGAGAAACTTGCGACTGTTCAGCAGCGTTACCAGCAGCAACCGGAAGATATTATCAAACAGTTAGTCCCGGTAGTTAGCGATTTGCTCGCCCGCAAAATTAGTGAATTAAAGTTAGAAGTTGTAGAAACACTTGCACCCTCAGTACAGGTAAGAATAGCTTGGGTAGAAATAGAAGAAAAAGTATTGAGCATCGTCGAGCGCCGGCTGGCTACCCAAGAGTCGCCAATTCAGACGCCAGAAGAGATTATGGCGATGCTAATGCCAGCAATCACGGATTTGCTGAACCGGAAAATTGATGAATCAAAATTAGAGGTAGCAGCAGCGATCGAACCTTTGATTGAATCAGCAATTCTGCAAAGAGAAGTTCCAGGAAAATTGAGCGATGTAGAAAGTAGGCTCAATAATCTTCAGCGCCAGCAAAAATCTCAGCCGGAAGAAATCCTGGCAAGGTTGATGCCGTTAATGATTGAGTCGCTGAACCGGAAAATTGACGAGACAAAGTTAGAGGTGACAGAGGCGATCGCACCTGCTGTCGATACTGCTATTCAAAACAGCGGTATTGCAGCAAAAATATTGCAAAATGAAAGTAAGATTGTCGAAGTTCAGCAGCAAGTTTTAGGCGAGATCGAAGGGTTGATGGGAAGAATCATGCCCGCGATCTTGGAAATGCTGTCCGGAAGCATTCGGGACGCTAAGCTAGAGATAGAATCTGCGATCGCCCCTACTGTCGATGCGATCGTTCAGAACAAAAAGATTGATGAAAGACTCGGAAATATCGAACAAAAGATTGTGGCGATCGAACACCGGATTTATCAATCGACAGACTTGTTTACAGATTTACTCAAACCCTTGATTGACGAGCTGATGGTTAGCCATCACTCCCAACTAGAAAAATCTGTCATCCAATCTATTTTACCGTTATTAGATGAAGTGGTAGGTTATAATTACAATCTCAACAGTAAAGTACAGGAACTAGAACGCAAAATAACTGATGCTGAATGGGGAGGCGATCGGGCAGAATTAATGGCCCGAATTAAAAGCATCTTTCCAGAAATGATGATCCAAACAATTAATGACTCTAGAAAATCATTTGCCGAAACCATCGCTCCGATAATTGATGAAGTAATTGATACCAAAATCCGAGAAAATCGGCAGTCGTTTGGAGTAGCCCTAGCGCCTTCTATTCCTGTGGGAATCAGCCACAGAATTAGTGAATATCCCGATGAAATTGCCATAGCGCTGGCGCCGGAAATGGCCTCGGCAATCAAACAGCAAATTACTATCAAGCGAGAAGCAATGTCGGATGCACTTTATCCGATCATCGGCAGCACAATTTTAAAATACATCGGCGAGACGATGCGCGAGATTAACGAAAAGTTGGATCAATCGTTAAGTCCTGATGCGATCGCTCGCAAAATTAAAGCCAAATTGCAAGGAATTTCTGAAGCAGAATTGCTAATGCAAGCAACAGCACCGCTGACTGTTAAAGCTGTATTTTTGATTCAAAAAAATTCTGGATTGTTAATTGCAGGAGTGCAGCCGCCTGAAAGCGAAGAGCTAGAATCAGAAATGATAGCAGGGATGCTGACTGCTATTCGCTCTTTTGTCAACGACTGCATATCTCAATCGGGAAATCTTGCAGAGATTGATGCGGTACAATACGGGACATCTTCGATAGTATTGGAAGTAGCAGGTTCGTGTTATCTAGCAGTAGTGATCGAAGGAGGAACCCGCCAATGGTTTAAGTACAAAATGCGAGCAATATTTAAGAATATTCTTCAAGAATACGGAGAGCAAATTCAGGCATTTAACGGAGATCCGACTCGTCTGCCTCCAGGAGTAAACTTAAACTTGCAAAAGTTAATCGATACAGAGGTAAAAGTTAAATCTACTAAGATTCCAATTTTACCAGTTATCGGTTTGGCAGTGTTAGGTTTAATTGGCGTAGGTTGGGGCACTCATGAATACCGCAGCGGAATTGCAGCGACTTTAGAAGCAGATACAAATTTAGCTTTACAATCTGCTCCCGACTTATCGGTTTATCGCCTTGCGGCAGATGTTAAAGATGGAGTATTAGAGATTTCGGGACGAGTGCCGAATCAAAAGCTGCGAGTGAAAGCGGAAAAAATCGCTCAGGATGCAGCTCCCAAATTAAGAATTGACAATAAAATTATAGCCGTTGAAGTACCTCCCGATCCGGTTTTAACCGAAGCTGATGTCAAGCGGACTGTGGCTCTTTTGAATAAGTTAGAAAGCATTAATATCTCGGCTCGCTATGCAGAGGGAAAAGTCGCGATTGCAGGTAGTGTGAGCAAAGCAACGGATGCTCAGAAAATTACTCAAGCTTTTGAGAAAATTCCGGGGGTGAAGTCGGTAACAAATACAGTGGGAATCGGAACTCAACTGCCGTCACCGCCAATAGAAGTTCGCCTTTATTTCGGTGCTGGTTCGGCAATTTTGTCGCCGAAAGATATAGCACAAAAACTGAGCAAAGTTAAACAATATATGGAGGAGAATAGCACGACTAATTTGAGGGTAATTGGCTACAGCGATTTTAAAAGCAGCCCTGCGGAAAATCAAAAGTTGGCGCTGGAAAGGGCGATAAATGTGAAGGCTGCTCTGGTTAAAGAAGGGATAAATGGCAATAGAATACAAGTTGCTTCTACTAAGGGTCGTCCCGAAGGTGTGGAGGCTAATCAACCGCTGTGGCTGAGCAGATTGGTCATGTTTGAGGTGGTAAATTAAATTGGGTAATGGGGCATCGGGCATCGGGCATCGGGCATCGGGCATCGGGCATCGGGCATCGGGCATCGGGCATCGGGAATTGCTAACAAATAACAAATAACAAATAACAAATAACAAATGACTTCTTCGTCTTAACTTAATCGTATTCGGCCGGAGGTAAAGGCTTGTATTCGATCGCCTGCCAAGCATACTAACAACCGGCCGCATCCGTCAATCCCGGCGGCTTCTCCGCAGATAGTTTCCGACGCAAGTTCGATCGCCACATTACAGCCAATCAGCCCGTCGCGACGGCGCAATTCCGGTAACAGTCGCGCTAAACCGGACTTTTCGGGTGCCCTGTCGGTGGTGGAGAACATATCGGCTAGTTCGAGTAAATAGTGCCGGAGTCTGGCAAGCAAACAGAGTTCATCGGGCACATTACCCGCAATAGAATGCAAGCTTACCGCATTGCCGATCGCCCTGGCATCCAATCCTGCCGCCGCGAAATCTACGCAGCGGTTGATGCCAATTCCGACAACCACGCGAGTGCCGAATGTGTTCCCAGAAGTGGCTTCACAGAGAATTCCGGCTAATTTTTGTCGATCGATCCAAACATCATTTGGCCATTTCAGGCGCAGCATATCGCGACATTCGGGCACCAAATCCTCGATCGCGAAAATCACAGCCAAACCGACTGCTAAACTGAGTCCGGGTAACAGATTGGGATTGAGGTTGTCGAGTACAAAACTCGCAGTCAAAACACCGGTTGGGGCGTACCAGGTGCGCCCTTGTTGTCCGCGCCCGTTGGTTTGCTGCTTAGTAAATACTACATCTCCGTGGTGCAGTTGGTCTGCGCGGGCGATCGCCCAACTGTTGGTACTGGGACAAGTATCCAAAGAGTGCAGCCAGTGACGAACTAACTCATTATCAACAGTATTTATCAACCTTACCTCAGTAGGAATATCCCCTATCCTCTCAACTTCATTATTTTCTAATTTCTTGAGATTTTTTCATATCATTTTTCACAAAAATTATATCGCACGGTGCATATTAATAATTCATCTCTCTATTCTCTTCCTCTGTGTTCTCTGTGTTCTCTGCGGTTAAATCATATTGTATAAATCTAAAATCTATCGCAAATTTATGCTATTAAAGGACGCAATCCTAGGGAGTAAGAAACCCAGATTCTTCGTATATATAGTTGAAAAACCAATATTTATCCCAGAAAACGGGTTTCTTTAGCCTTAGTTTTCTCCTCGAAAAAAGACAACCAATCGCCGCACAATTTACGCTGCCGATTGCCCTTGCATTTCCAGCAACTCAGGAATCGTCACAAACCGATATCCCTGCTGTTTCAAACCAGCAATCATCTCCGGTAAAGCCTTAATAGTCCGAGATCGATCGCCCCCGCCGTCGTGCATCAACACAATCGCCCCCGGCTTGGCATTCTTCAACACATTCTCAACAAAAGCTTCTGGTTGAGCGCGGGGATCGGTATCAGCAGAAGTTACCGACCACATCACCACAGAATAATTTTGCTCCTTAGCATACTTAGCCAAACCATTAGTCAAAACTCCTCCCGGCGGGCGGAAATAAGTAGTCTTAACTCCCGTCGTTTCGTAAATAAGTTTTGCCGTGCGATCGATTTCGCTAGCCGCCGTCGCCGCATCCATCGGATCGTAAGGGTGATGCCACGTATGATTGCCGATCGCGTGACCTTCTGCTACAACTCGACGAGCAATGTCAGGAGAAGCTTCGAGAGATTTACCTATCCAAAAAAATGTTGCTTTAATGTCATTTTGCTTAAAAATATCCAGCATTTGTTCAGTTGTTTCTGGCCACGGCCCGTCATCAACTGTTAAAGCAATAACTTTTTGGGAATATTTGATTGTCCCTTCAAAAACAGTTTTTCCCTGAAACTGCTCAGGTGGCACAAAAGTCAAGTTTTTTTCTTTGGATTCCAATACGGTGAGAAGTTCCTCAATTGTGCGATCGAGATTAAAGCCTGTTCGATCTTCTCCAACCTCCTTTGCTAGCCGATTTACCGTTAAGGATTGCTTGAGGTTCTGCACGGCGGCGGTTGCAGGTTTGTCGCTTCCTTGTTGGTTTCCTGGCAGCAGCGTACCGACGATAAAGCTTATTGTAGCCGCTGCTAGGGCGATCGCCACAAAACGCCATTTTTTTCGCAGTCTTTGAAACAGATGATTTCCGGTCACTTGGGATTCCTTTCACTCCACACTGCCGATAATGATAATGGGAATTTCAAGGAAAAGAAACCTTATTTTTGATAAATATGTCTCAGCGGGGATTGACAGCGGGATCGGAAGGGCGATCGAATCCGGGCGATCGAATCCGGGCGATCGAATCCGGGCGATCGAATCCGGGCGATCGGAAGCGGGCGATCGAATCCGGGCGATCGGAAGCGGGCGATCGAATCCGGGCGATTGAAATCGCGCCTAGACAGACGAAACCCGCCTGCGCGGGTTGAAGAAATTGCCAGCGATTGCGATTAAGGGCGATTTCAATCACCCGATATATTTAGGGGCTTAGAAGTTTCTTGAGTCCACGGAGGTGGACATTGTTTGTATAGCCGCGATTTCTAATCGCCCGGTATATTTATCGCCCTGTATATCTTTAAAGCCTTGCCGCCAGTAAATAGGGGGCGATGGGAAGCGGGCGATTGAAATCGCGCCTAGACAGACGAAACCTGCGGAGGCGGGTTGAAGATTTAAAGCCTTGCCGCCAGTAAATCCCGAATAATTGGGATTTTCGCCGCAATTTGCGCTTGAGGTACCTCCGTTTGCAGCCAACTCTCGCGCCCTGCAAGTCTCGCAACCCACTGCTGCAACTTCGGATACTCATCAAAAGATATGTCAAACATCCCCACAGAAGGAACCGCAGTCCCCGCCACGACTTCCGCCAAAGAAAACTGTTCGCCAGCAAAAAAAGTGCGCCGATCGGCCAACAAGCCCTCAAAAAACCTCAGCACGGTTAATATCTGTTGCTTTGACTGTGCCAACTTTTCCTCACTGTCTCCCGGCACACCCAGCATTTGCCTGGTTAAGGGAAACATTGCCGGCAACAGTTCATTTAAAGTCAGCATGGACACCATCCGCACAATTCCCAAGGCTTTCGCCTCTGTCGGTAGCAGTGGGGGCGTCGGATATTTGGCATCTATATAATCGAGAATTGCCAGCGACTCCACCAAAGTCAAATCTCCATCCACCAACGCCGGTATGCGGTGAAACGGGTTAATTGCCAGAAAATCCGGTGCAAATTGGTCGCCGTCGAGGTTAAGTGCGATCGGCTCAAACGCAACTTGTTTCTCCAGAAGTGCCACCCACACGCGACGAGAATTCAGAGAAATCGGATTGTAGTACAGTTTCAGCATCGGATTTTTCTCGAACGACACCACCAGTTTAGCAGCCAAATGTCTTGATTTTAGGTAGTTTGGCAGAGTGGGAGTGTTCGGAAAGGGCGATCGACACCCCATGTCAAAAAAAGATTTCAAAAAAAGTTGTATTACCCCCTTGACAGTCTTGTAGCACACAATGTAGTATAAATATATAGCAACCGGGAAAGAGCTTCAAAGCTTTAACTCACAAGCAATACGAACCTTGAAAACTGAATAGGAAATTAACAATGTCACATACTTTTGGACATTTGGCGGTGTAGACTCCGGCAACCATAACCCCTAGGTTGTAGTACGCGGAATCAACCGCCACCCCGTCCAAACACAAACCTTTGTGGGGCTGTAGCTCAATTGGGAGAGCGTCGCTCTGTCACAGCGAAGGTAGCGGGATCGAAACCCGTCAGCCCCGTCAAGCAATTTTGGATTTTGGATTTTGGATTTTGGATTTGAGCTGTAGGGTGCGTCGCCATCAAAAATCCTAAATAATATCGACAATCTCATAGCGACGCACCTTATTTGAGATATTGAGATTTTAGATTTGAAATTTTGATTTAAAATTTTAAATTTTAAATCGACTCAAATCTCAAGTAATAATTCTTCAATCTAAAATCTAAAATCCAAAATCAATAGTCCCGTAGGCAAAAGTCAAGCCGTCTGCCCCTCAAGCAGAAGATTGCGAGTGCAAACCTCGTCGGGACTCCCAGGTTAGGTGGCTGAGTGGCTCAAAGCATCGGTCTGCAAAACCGAATTTCGCGGGTTCAAATCCCGCCCTAACCTCTGTTCCCAATTGTAATTAAAAATTACATAAATTCCATGAAATTTAATTATTTAGGGTACGCACTGTAAAGTCGGTCATTCTACAAAACAGAGGAAGTAAAGCCTAATAGACATTGACGGAGGTTAGAAGTTATGAAGACCAAAACTACCGTTCTTTCAAAGTTCATGCCAAACGATGTATCAAATAATAGTGCCAACTTGGAAGATCAGTTGACTGCGTTCGTTCAAAAATCCCTTGCTGACAGCTATTCTCAAGACGTTGATGCTACTTTGCAACAACTTGATGCAGCATGGGAAGCTCAGAAATTGGTTTGGCAAATGCGAGATGATACCAAAGTTTGAGCGAACAAGTTCCAGAAGCTTACTTGTTTTGAAAAACGAGAAATTAAAAGATTAAACCAACACTCTTTTAATTGCAGTTTTTAACTTTGAAAGTAACAAAGCAACACAGTGCTCGACGCACAGGTAGTTAGAAACCGGGTTTTTTACGAAAATTCTTCACCCGAGCCCAGAGATTAGGTAAAAAGCCCGGTTTCTTTGAACTTATATCGCAAGCAGGGATGGTGTAACTGGCAACACTCTGGTCTCCAAAACCAGCATTCTGAGTTCAAATCTCAGTTCCTGTGCCAAATTTTTAATATCAAATTTTTAGTGCTGTAGGCAAATGGTTTAAGCCGCTTGGTTTTCACCCAAGTGATTTGCGGGTTCAACTCCCGTCAGCACTGTGTGTGGGTCGTTGGCAGAATGGTTTTGCAGCCGCCTTTTAAGCGGATGGATCGAGGTTCAATTCCTCGGCGACCTACCAAATTTTCAACCTTGGGTCGGTTCTCATATTGGTATGAGTAGCTGTCTGTAAAACAGTAGCTTAAAGCATTGCTGGTTCGATTCCAGCCCGACCCATGCGATTTTAGATTTTGGATTTTAGATTTTGGATTTTTAGATTCAAGATTTAAGATTTGAGATTTGAGATTGTAAATTATTTGTAATTGCATTTAATATGCAATTGCAATTATGAGAATGTGTTGTAATCGGACAACAACTCAGTTTGCGCGGCTGAAGATTTGGGGGTTCAAATCCCTCCGTTCTCGCTCATTGAGGAGAGGTGGCCGAGAGGCTTATGGCGCTTTCCTGCTAAGAAAGAGCGGCTTAACAACCGTCGAGGGTTCAAATCCCTCTCTCTCCGTTTTCCCCCGATAGCTCAGTTGGTAGAGTGCTTGTGTGAAGAACAAGAGGCCGTCAGTTCGATACTGACTTGGGGGATTGCGTTGCCTCATAGCTCAACGGTAGAGCTGCACGCTGTTAACGTGATGGTTGTAGGTTCGAGTCCTACTGAGGCAGCCATTTTTCAAATTGCCGGGTGGACAAATTGGTAAAGTCGGATGCCTCTGAAGCATCAGTTTGTAGCTTCAAAGCCTACCCCGGCATTCAATTATTGGGAAGTCGCCTAATCGGTATGGCACCGCTCTTTGAAAGCGGACAAATGTAGGTTCAAGCCCTACCTTCCCAGTTCTGCTATTACCAAAGCAGATTAATTATACTCCTGTAGCCCAATTGGAAGAGGCGGCAATTTCAAAAATTGTCAAGTGTGAGTTCAAATCTCACTAGGAGTACCAAATTTTCCTTAAGTTTATACTTGCTCTTGTGGCGGAATTGGCAGACGCGGCAGACTTAAAATCTGTTCTATTTTGATTGTGAGTTCGAGTCTCACCAGGAGCATGAACGGGATGTGGCGCAATTTGGTAGCGCGGCGGCTTTGGGAGCCGAAGGTTGCAGGTTCAAATCCTGCTATCCCGACTTTACCCCTGTGATGTAATTGGAAAACATTACTCGCTCAGAACGAGTATTTTGCAGGTTCAAATCCTGTCAGGGGTACTTGGTTAATAGCCAATTTCTACTATTTGCTCTCGTGGCGAAACGGCAGACGCGCTAGTTCGAGAAGCTAGTTTTTTACAGGTTCAAATCCTGTCGGGAGCATGAATTTTTAATATATATAAGATAAAATTACAGTGGTTAACTATCAACTATCAACTATCAACTGTCAACTGTCAACTGTCAACTATTTTGCCCTTGTAGCCCAATTGGAAGAGGTGCCTCGCTTAGAACGAGGAGGTTGCTGGTTCGAGGCCAGCCAGGGGTATTTGGTGATATCGCGGGTGAAGTAGCCTGGGTAGGCTTGGAGGTCTCATAAGCCTCTTCATAGCAGGTTCAACTCCTGTCCCCGCCACCAAAATTGCAGGTGTGATGTAATTGGCAACATGAGGCTCTTGTAAAGCTTTTATGCGAGTTCAAATCTCGCCACTTGCTTGTCCTAAAGCTCAGAAGGAGTCTATCTAATTGTGCTAACTTTTCAATAGAAGTTACAGAGCTAATTTTTTGTAGCAAATCCGAGTTAAAAGCATGAAAAGAATTGCGATCGCCCAAAACACGCTAAAAATTCTCGAAGATGGTTGCTACTTGTCCCCGGAAGGCAAGCAGGTTAAGATCGATCGCCAATTAGCCTCCTGTATTGCTGGGACGGCATACTACGAACCCGAAGCCCTGTCAGCGATTCAGGAAAACGTTCTCTCAGGTACTCCCCAATTCTCGAACACGGAATTTATGGTGAGAAATGAGACAACGCTGGTGGGTGCAGAGCGTATAGGGCGATCGCACAAATTTGCAAAAATAGGAGTCCTAAATTTCGCTTCTGCCAAAAATCCGGGTGGTGGATTCATCAGAGGCGCTCAAGCGCAAGAAGAGAGCTTAGCACGCAGTTCTGCACTGTACAAAAGCCTCTTAAAATGTCCTAAATATTACGAGTATCATCGCTCTCATAAATCGCTGCTCTACTCCGATCGACTCATCTACTCTCCCGGCTGTTCAGTATTCCGAAAAGATGATGGAACTTTGCTTGAGGAACCTTATCTTGTTGATTTTATCACGAGTTGCGCTCCGAATGCTGGTGAGATTTCCCGAAAAGAGTCAGAAAGTACGGGAAAAATTCGCGAAACTCTGTACGGACGCGGTGCAAAATTGTTGGCTTTAGCTGTTAACAAAGGTTCCGATGCGTTAATTTTAGGAGCTTGGGGATGTGGTGTCTTCAGGAACGATCCATCTATGGTAGCTCAGATGTTTGCAGACTTTTTATTGCCAAACGGTCAATTTGCTGGCAGATTCAAAAGCGTACTATTTTCCGTCCTAGACTCTAGCGAAGAAGGAAGGATATTTGCAGAATTTGACAGTAGATTTTCCTCAAATTAATCGAGATTTTTCATAACGATGAGCAGTCTATAAAAGCAGTTTTACATTTTCGATCGCGCGGATATGGTGTAACGGTAGCATTCGAGTCTTCCAAACTCTAGGCACGAGTTCGAGCCTCGTTATCCGCTTGGCTGATTAAACAGTTGACAGTTGACAGTTGACAGTTGACAGTGAAGTTTTACAATTGTTGACAAGTGACTGTTACACGTAAACTAAAATATCAAATTTGTTTGCGGGTGTGATGTAAAGGTTAGCATTTGAGTATGCCATTCTCAGCGCATGGGTTCGAGTCCCATCATCCGCTTTTGGAGTCCTGTTTGCTACAAGCAAGAGCGGGGTAATATCCTGTCATGACTACCAATTTATGGGAGTGTAGCTCAATGGATAGAGCGCCGCGCTTCGGACGCGGATGTTGTGGGTTCGACTCCTACCACTCTCGTTGTTATTGCTTGATTTTAAGGAGGTTGATTCCATTGAATGATTAATTTTTTATATTGCAAAACTTACCTATTCGATCGAAGAAACCGGGTTTTTTATCTCATCTTTTGGTGAAGGCGGAAGATTTTCGGAAAAAACCCGGTTTATGACCATTGATGCGTAAGTCTTATGTTAAGAGCGATTCCCTACGGGATAGCTGCGCCGCGCGTACTTTGCGTGTCCCAATCTTTGGAGCCTACATACTTTAGTACGAGAGGAAAGGTAACGCTGTCAAAAACGGCGCGCGTTTGCGAACGGGGAGTGCAGTGAACCCGATAGGTAGGCTTAGAAGTAGCCATCCTTTAAAGAGTGTGTAATAACTCATCGGCGGAGTCCCTCTAGTAACTCAGAAAACGCAATGCTCTGATAACTCGCACGCAAATAGTGCGATCGGCGCAGCTATCCTTAGGGAATTGCACTATTTCACCTTTTAATAAAGTTATAACCAAAGGAGTTTCCCATGCCTGTAATTGCTATGGAAGTAAAAACCGCGCAAAATCATCCTAATGCTGATGCGCTATATCTCTATAATTTTGAAGCTCCAGGGCATGATTCAGTGCAAATTGTTGCCAACTCAGAAAACATTTATGATGTTGGCGATATCGTTGCGATAGCCTTAACTGATTCTGTGCTGAAAGACGGTACTATAATCAAACCGGCAAAGCTGCGAGGTGTTTATTCTTTTGGTATGGCTTTGGGCAAAGTTGATGAAGTAATTGGTATCGATTTGTCGGCAATTTACTGTCAACAAACAGCGGATCGATCGACCGTAATGCAAACATGGCCGAGCATCGAACTGCTGTACAATCTTCGCCGCAGTTTAGAATTGGTTGGAGAAGCTCCGAAGATAACTTATCGAGCTAAAATTAAACTCGACGGTACTAATGGTGGCATTCAAATCTTTACTGATGGTAAAGTTGCTGTCCAAAGTCGATCGCAAATAATCTCCCCAGAAAACGACAATCTCGGCTTTGCGAATTGGGTAAATCAAAATATCGATTACTTCTCTCGATTGGCGAGTACCGAACACGCAACTATTTTTGGGGAATGGTGCGGTAAAGGCATTCAGAAACGGACGGCTGTATCTGAGATCGATCGCAAAATCTTTGCAGTGTTTGCGGTTCAATTTGGCGGCATAGATGGAAAAGTTGCCAAACTGGAAATTCGCCCGGACAAAATCGCTGAGTTTTTGCCAAAACATCCCGATATTTTTGTCTTACCTTTTTATGGAGAACCGATTGTTTTGGATTTTGGCGATCGCACTCAACTAGAATCGGCTGTTGATATTCTCAATCAAGCGGTTGATACTGTAGAAAAACTAGATCCTTGGGTGAAAGAAACTTTCGGCCTCGAAGGGATTGGCGAAGGCTTGGTAATGTTTCCCGAAAGCGGCGAACTTGCGGAAAGGTTGTCTTATGCGGAACTGCTGTTCAAAGCCAAAGGCGAAAAACACCAAGCTATAAAAACAAAACAACCAGTTCAACTCGACCCAGAAGTTGCTCAAAGCATTGATGACTTTGTGAATCTGTTTGTAACCCCTGCTCGATTAGAACAAGGGGTGACAGAAGTTTGTTCGGGTCAGTTTGAGATGGACAAAATCGGAGCATTTTTAAAATGGTTTAACGCTGACGTACAGAAAGAAAGTGTTGCAGAACTAGAAGCTGCTGGCTTGACCTGGAAAGAGGTTAATAAAGCAGTGATGAATGCAGCCAAAAAATGGTATCAAGAAAAGTCGAAAGCTTTGTAGGTGTTGGATTTGCAATAAGTCCTGTAGGGGCGGGTTCGCCAACAATAACTGCCTACAAATAACAATCTTATAAACCCGCCCCCGCCCAACGACAAATCCCAATTAATTGAATGAACATGATGTTAATTAAAGATTGCCCATAAATCAAAGAAACCGGGTTTTTCATACAATCTGCGAACTATAGCGAAGTATTTTCGCAAAAAACCCGGTTTCTGCCCACCCGCGCTCCAGCCTTATTAACAAACAATACGGGAGTGTAACTCAACTGGATAGAGTGTCGAGCTTCTACCTCGAATGTTGTGGGTTCGAGTCCTACCGCTCCTGTTAAATGGGTTCGTAGCTTAACTGGAAAAGCATCTAGCTGGCTGCTAGAAAGATATCGGTTCAAATCCGATCGCAATCCACCAATCTTGGGTCTGTAGCTTAATTGGAAAAGCACTTAGTTCGCAACTAGGAAAATGTCGGTTCGAGTCCGACCAGTATCCACCAAAAAAGGGGTCATAGCTCAATTGGTAGAGCGCTTGCCTTGCACGCAAGAGGTTAGGAGTTCAATTCTCCTTGATTCCATGCGGTATCTGAAGTCGAAGCGGTCGAGACGCTAGCCTGTGAATCCCTCAGTGCGAGCGTCCCGCTCGCGAGCAACACCATAACGTCCCGTCGGATACCCTTGGAAGATGCCGCTAAACGGTTGGCAACTGGCCTCGAAAACCAGGGTACAGGCAACTGTAAAGGTTCGATTCATTCATCTTCCTCTTAATATCAAATCCGGTTTATTGTACCGATAATCCTAGGGATAAAGCAGTGCTGTGTCCTTACAAATACGGCGCGAGGCGACAGGGATTTGATCTCACCACCGGAATCCGAAAAGCGAGGAACTGTGCTGATAACGCAGAGGTAGAAGGGGCAGTACCTTCCCGGTGGATTTCCTATGTTTGAGCCATAGGAATCATGGATGTTTTGCATCATGGAAGATGCCGCTAAATGGTCAGCAACTTGTCTTGAAAACAAGGGTACAGGTAACACCTGTAAGGGTTCGATTCCTTCATCTTCCTTAATGAAATATTCGGGGACTTGGCAAATAGATTTGCTATCCTATAAGTAGGTAGACATATATATTACCTGTCCGAAAAGATAACGAAGTAATCCGAAAACCCTGCGATTGCTTCGTTCCTCGCAATGACATTGTTGCATTTATTTATGTCCACCTACTTAGCAATAGAAATTTTGGGGAGGTCGCCTAAATGGAATGGCACCGTAAAAACTAGGTAAAGCGGCTCTCAAAAGGACGATCGCGTTTGTTGAGTAGGGTAAAAAGTTGCTTCGCGACGTTCCCTGAAAACACAAACTGGCAGCGGGTTGCAGATGCACTGAAAGGAATTAACAGTCCGAGATGGGGGCAGTTCCCGTCTGCTTGCGGGCAGTAAGGAAGCGCGTTTCCTGAAAGTTGCTGTCGATCGATGCGGGTTCGAGTCCCGTCCTCTCCATTCTTGGTTCAAAACCGAGGAGTTTCAACCCGTGCCCTAACAGTTAAAGCATACATACCCGGCTGTTAACCGACTAAAACCAATGCTTTGCGGACTTGCACGGGTTGAATCTCAGAACCTCAGTTGCCGTTGAGGTTTAGATCGCGATCGCAACTGCCGATCGGGCGCAGTCGAGTCATCAACTGCTTCAACAAGAAGCCATTGCTGTTCCAAGCGGTATAAGGACTTGCCCCTTGTCCTTTGAGGGACAAGGTTTGTCGGGCTTTGTTGTGGCAGATTGTTGCCAACAGGCTAATGACAGCGACTAAGCCGAGTTCATCGACAAGGGCTTCGAGTTCATTTTGGGTCACAAGTACACCTCCAGGGTTGACTATTTCCCTAAAGGATAGCATAATGGGGTAAGACTGGGTACTAAATGGGGTTAGTCAGTGGTATCTTTATCATCAATGAGCTTATATTCCTTGATAGTTGCCAGGAGCATCAGTTTAGACATGGATATTCCTGACTCGTCAGACAGCTTCTTCAGCTTTTGATGGATTCGGTTAGGCATTGTGACTTTTATGGTTTTGGAAGCTTCATCTTGTTCGGCCATTTTCAGCAGTCATATTTAGTTGACATCAGCTTATCTTCTTTCGGAGTATCGATCGCCCTTTCCTTCTATTGTCTCTAGAGATGCGGGCGATCGCGCCGTTGAAAAGCACTACTGCTACCATGGTTTCAGCCTTGGTGATTCCCAAAACTTCTTAACAAACAATCTTAAACATGAGAAAACTCATATATTACGTGGCTTCCACCGTTGACGGGTTTATTGCTCGCGAAGATGGCTCCTTTGATTGCTTTCCGATGGCCGGAGAGCATTTTGCCGATTTGTTCGATCGCTTTCCCGAAACCATTCCGGCTCACCTTCACGAAGCGCTGGGAATTAATTTTTCAGGAAACAAGCAATTTGATGCTGTTTTGATGGGGCGCAAAACCTATGAAGTCGGGCTAAATGTCGGTTTGACTAATCCTTATCCCAGCTTGAAGCAGTATGTCTTTTCGCGCAGTATGACAGCCAGCCCCGATGGGAATGTTGCACTGGTTTCGGAAAATGCTGTTGAATTGGTTCAGGAATTGAAGCAAGAAACGGGTAAAGACATCTGGCTGTGCGGTGGTGGTGAGTTAGCAGCAACGGTGGTTTCAGAGATTGACGAGATGATTGTCAAGTTGAATCCGGTAGTCATTGGGGCGGGAATTCCTGTGTTTGCAAGGGCGATCGCGCCGACGAATCTGGAATTGGTCGATCGAAAAATCTACAGTAACGGTTTCATGCTGCTGCACTATCGATTGCAAAAATGAGGTGTTTTGGCGATCGTATAAAATTATCTGCGTTAATCCGCGTTCATCTGCGGTTAAAAATAAAAAATATTTAGGTAAAATTTATGATGAATTTAAAACACTTCGACTATTATCTAGTGCTCGATTTGGAAGCAACCTGCTGCGACAAAGGATCGATCGCCCGAAATCAGATGGAAATTATCGAGATCGGCGCAGTGATGGTAGATTCCACAACCCTAACAATCGTTGATGAATTTCAAACCTTCGTCAAACCCGTGCGCCATCCCATTCTCACCGAATTCTGCACGGCGCTAACATCGATCGCCCAAACGGAAGTCGATCGGGCTCCAACTTACCCAGAAGCAAGCGCGATGCTGAAAAACTGGCTGTCTGGCTACCCAAACGGTGTATTTGGTTCCTGGGGAGACTACGATCGCAAACAATTTAAAAAGGATAGCAACTTTCATCAACTTCCTTTTCCCATTGCTTATCCTCACATCAATCTCAAACAATTGTTTTCAGAAACCCAAGGCTTGCCAAAACGATACGGCATGGAAAAAGCCTTAGAACTTGCGGCTTTACCCCTAGAAGGAACCCATCACCGAGGCATTGACGATGCTAGAAACATCGCTAAATTGTTGCCCTATATTCTACGTCAAAAAAACCTTACTTGATTCTAGGTTCGTAGTGAGGACTTTAGTCCTTATTCTAGGTTCGTAGTGAGGACTTTAGTCCTTATTCTAGGTTCGTAGTATCGTACCGTCGGTGCGGGCGTCGTTTCCAAGATTCAGCGATAGCATTTTGCTGAATTGACAAGTAACAGAAAAGCCAATTGCCCGAATGGTAATTGGCTTTTCTGTTTGCTTGTTTGTAAAGGTGCTGTTGTAAGATAGTTAGTGGGGCGATCGCCAGTCAATAGAAATAACGTTCGTGCCTGCACAACACAGTTGAATTCAAAAAACGCATGATGCTACAATACGTACATGAATTTTGAGTGGGATGAAAACAAAGCAGCGAGAAATCTGTCAAAGCACGGAGTCTCATTTGAAGAGGCAAAAACTGTTTTTGACGATCCGCTATATGTCGATTTCTACGATCCAGACCATTCTGATGAGGAAGATCGATATATTATTGTAGGAGAATCGCGCCGAGGCCGTTTATTAATAGTGTCTTATACGGAAAGGGGCAAGACAATTCGTTTAATTAGCGCCAGAGAAGTAACTAGAAAAGAGCGAGAAGTTTATGAAGAAGGCTGAAACAGATATGGAAGACGAACTGCGATCGGAATACGATCTGAAGAGCTTGCGAGTGAGAAAAGTAGGTCATGCACGCAAGAGTTTTAGCGGGCTGACAGTTCATCTGGAACCTGATGTTGCAGAAATGTTTCCTGACTCTGAAGCAGTGAATGAAGCTCTAAGATTTTTGATGAGAGTTATGAAAGAAAATAAGTATTCTGTCGGTAATATTAAAGGCGATGGTTAGCAGTTAGTGAAGGATCTCGCGATCGAACAAAATATGCGTTTTGCCATCCGCGAAGGCGATCGTACCGTCGGTGCGGGCGTCGTCTCCAAGATTCAGCGATAGCATTTTGCTGAATTGATAAGTAGCAGAAAACTTACGCATCAAAACCCAAGAAACCGGGTTTTTTGCCCTTGCTGTGGGCGACAACGAAAGATTTTCGTAAAAAACCCGGTTTCTGACCACCCGTGCGTCCAGGACTATAGCAGAAAAGCCAAACCTATTTGGGTAATTGGCTTTTCTGTTTGCTTGTTTATTATGTAAAATGATTAGTGGAGCGGTGGAACCAAAATTTTATAATAAAACATTTGAAACACAAATGAGCCAGGAATTATGTCAAGCTGTTTGTCATCTTGATTTTGACAGAGTTATCGCTCTCCTATATCGGGGAGATGATATAAATTTTAGAGATGAAAGTTGCTCAGATAGTACCCCTTTACACCAAGCAATTATGGTAGAATCCTTCAGGATGGCTGAAACATTAATTGCTAGAGGCGCAGATGTTAATGCAGCAGACAGAGCTAACAATACACCTCTACATTCATCTATCTCCTATAAAAATCTAGAGTTAGCAAAATTGCTGATTGACTCTGGTGCCGATGTAAATTTCCGGTGCGGTACTGGCTCTGTAGACACTCCTTTACAGGCAGCAGCTTGGAACAACCAACCCAAGATTGTTGAAGCACTTGTTGCTGCTGGAGCAGATATCAATATAGTCGATCGTTATGGGCAAACCCCTATTCTGGTTGCAGCTTGGAAAGGACATCAAGAAATTCTCGAAATACTATTTTCTCAAGGTGCTGTTGTCAACATATACATTTCTGCTGCACTCGGCAATATTCAGGAGGTTGAGTCTTACCTTGAACAAGGGGGCGATCCAAATGCTCGAACCGGACGAACACCTCCTTACGGCAATACTTTGTTGTACTTCGCAGTAGCAAATAACCAAATTGAGGTAGCTGACCTACTAATTAAGTATGGTGCAGATGTGAATGGAGAATGCGCTCAAGGTTTTTATCCTTTGATCGCTGCTTCCTGGTTGGGTTTTGTGGAAATGGTGCAACTATTAATCGATCGCGGAGCCGATGTTAGCGTCATCATAGATTTCGGGAATGGAGCTTTAGAATTAGCAGCAGAGAACGGACACAAAGAGGTTGTGCAAATTTTGCTCGAACGCAGACTGTCATTAGAGGGAACCGCTTACGGCTATGAAAATCATATCGAGCGAGCGATGGATGAAGCGGCTGCGGGAGGACACAAAGATGTGGTCAGGTTTTTACTGTTGCAAGGAGTAACAATTAGCAAAACAGCTATTCACGCTGCTGGGGAGCGGGGACACAAACCAGTTGTAGAAATTCTAATCGCTTTTGGAGCTGATGTTAATGCTAAAGATTATAGCGAAAATACAGCCTTACACAAAGCAGCTCTCAAAGGACATTTGGAAATTGTGCAACTTCTATTGATTTCAGGAGCCTATGTCAATGCTAGAGATAATAACAGATGTACAGCATTACACAACGCAGTTTCACTCGGTCACTTAAATATTGTGCGATCGCTCTTAGCTTCTGGAGCAGAGGTGAATCCACGGAATCAACGGGGCTGTACCCCTATTCAATTGGCTAAGTGCAGAAATCAACAAGATATAGTTGAGGTTTTGATGGCTCAATCGCTCAAAATAGGATTAGATATGCGATCGGTTTGCAGTTCATGCCAATACAGACGATCGCGATCGTAAATTTTATGCGGATGCTACGTGCTATCGACTAAATTTAAATAGCAAATTCGTTATTTCATAAGCTACTATAGAAGCAATAACTCACAGGTTACGAGTATGACTTCGACACCGAACACTCAAACAAAGATTATCCGAACAGAACGCGGACTGACTATCGCAGGTACGCGCATCACCTTAATAAGGTCGATCGCTCACGATCGCGAAATCGCCCCCGATCGCACTTTTTGCAGTTCCGGCAATTTGAAAGCCAAAACAATATCTGCTTGAGGAATTCCCGCCGCCATCAACTCGTAAGCAACTCCATCTTCCGTACCATCGTGTTCGATCCACAGCTTGTTGTCGATAATTTCAATGTGGATCAAATTTCCGTAGATGCGATGACCGTTTTGCCAGCCTGTTTCGACTAACAAATAGCGATCGCGCTTTTCATCTAATACTAATTTGACCTCAGCTAGGTCGTCATTACCGAGAAAATCGATATATTCTTGGAGAATTCTTTCAACGATGTCGCGATATTGAATGTTTAATGAATCCATTGCACGATTGCCTCCTCTGCTGGCTCGAAGGTAACTAAACGAATGATACCATCAGTAGCTTGCGGGTTCTTGGCTCTTGTCGATCGCCCTTACAGAAAACTCGCCAGCCGGCGATCGCCACAAATATTTACAAAAATAGTTGATATTTCAGATTAGTTGTGTTATAGTAGCCTAGATGCGGGAGTATAGCTCAGTTGGTTAGAGCAGGTGACTCTTAATCTCAAGGTCGAAGGTTCAAGTCCTTCTACTCCCATCCTCAAACAACATAGTACAATGCCATTACCCGCAAGCTGTAGTGTTCTCGTCAATCTTAAAAAATTGAAAAGAATATTTGAGTCAATGAGCTTGTAAAATAATTTTCATGAACATCCAGCAATTTGTTGACAATTCCCTCGGACAGTGGCGATCGCAGCGCAGCGCCCATCACTTGACTTTCCGACACTTTGAAGCGATCGAGTCAGTCATTGATATCGTTGCACTCTCACCCGATGATGCTGCCGTAATCGACCTCTGCAAATCCTACAACATCGACCCAGCCCAAGCAGTCAACCCCTTTCACATGGCATGGGAAGGCCAGTCAGATTGGGATGAAAACGCTGAAATGAAAGGCAGTTGTATCCTCGTACCAATCCCAGATCCCACAGTCCCCAATCGCGGTAAACTACTGCGAGACCAAGGATATGCCGAAACCATTCCCGCCGCCGCCGACTATCACATCACAGACGATGGCACCTTTGTCCTCCTCACAAGCTACGATAACGCCGCCGCCGAAGAAAAAATTTGGTTTGCCAATCCCAACCTGCGCTTTCGTGTTTCCCTGATCAAAACCAGTAAAGGAAGTGGAGTTGTCACCGCATCATTTTCTTCAGAAATTCGATCGCTCTCCGGCAAATAATACCACAAATAAAAAATCATGGAACAATATTTGTAGGGTGCGTCGCCACAAACAATCCCTAATTTAAATCGACAATATCGCAGCGACGCACCTTACCTAAAGAGTAGATGAAACAAGCAGAATAATTGTTTTGTAACCAGAGTTTTGACAAATGGTAGAGCGGTTCTCAACCAAGTGATGTACTCACCGCCAATTACCAATTACTAATCCGTACCTCACTTGATAATTGCTATATAACAAAGTAAAAAAACTTATGAATTCAGTTAAAACAAATAATGATTTAATCACTCTGGCTCAGTGGATGGCCGGGGATTTCAGCAACTACAAACAATCCTTTGAAAAACCACAACAATTTGCCCACATTCATATATTTTTCCGCCCCTTACCATTTGATTTTTTTAACGCCATTGGCTTTTACTCCGAGCAGGTTTATGACCACGATCTGTGGACTCCCTACCGTCAAGGAGTCCACAAATTAATAGACCAAGGAGAACAAATTTATATTGAAAATTATAGTCTCAACGATCCAGTACAATACGCCGGAGCAGCACGGGAATTAAGCATTCTCAAAACAATTAAACCAGATTGCATTCAACGGCGCTACAATTGCTCTATGGTTTTCAAACGAGAAGGAGAAATGTTTCGTGGTAGTGTAGAACCAGGAAACCAGTGTCTCATCGAAAAAAAAGGTTGTTCAACCTACCTCATCAGCGACGTGGAAATTACCGAAACAACCTGGAGCAGTCTCGATCGCGGTATGGATGTAAATACTCACGAACAGATTTGGGGCTCAGAGAATGGCTCCTTATGGTTTGAAAAGCGTCAAAGTTTTGCCGGAGAGCTACCGCCTCTCTAATTTTCCCGCCGACGAATTTCCAGGCGAGCGCAGCACATACTACAGCCACACCTATTACCCTAAAAGACTCCTGTACCCCAAAAAACTCCTGTAGTACGTGAAACAGCAACCTCCCCTGGAATGTTACATTATGTAAAGTTTTCTAATATAACATCCAATTATGGTAAATTTTCACATAACACAATAGTGGAGATTTTTTAAATGGTTTTTGGACCTGCATCTCGACTTGGAGTCAGTTTATTTGAAGAAACACCCTGTTTAGAACTGATTCCAGGACGTTCACAAGAAGAAGTAGAAACCATTATTCGTGCCGTCTACCGGCAAGTTTTGGGTAATGCTTACGTCATGGAAAGCGAACGGGCAACAATTCCTGAATCGCAATTCAAAAGTGGTGCATTGAGTGTACGCGAATTTGTCCGCGCTCTGGCAAAATCCGACGCTTACCGTTCTCGCTTTTTCGATACTTGTCCTCGCTATCGGTTTCTTGAACTGAATTTCAAACATCTTCTCGGTCGAGCTCCGGATGGCCTAGAAGAAATGAGAACCCATAGCACTATCTTAGATACTCAAGGCTACGAGGCAGATATTGATTCTTACCTCGACAGCGATGAATACCAAAACGCCTACGGCGAAAATATCGTTCCCTACTACCGAGGCTACAAAACCCAACCAGGACAAAATATGGTTGGGTTTACTCATATGTTTGCTCTCTTGCGCGGCCCTTCCAGCAGCGATTTCAAAGGAAGTCTTTCTGGAAAATCCCCAGTTTTGAACAAATACGTGATTCAAGAAACCCCTGTAGCAGTCATTCCTCCTTCCGGCGGTTCAGTTGGAGATGGTTGGTCATTTCCCGATAGACAGCGCGGTGCTAAAAGTGTTTACAACGTTGCTTCTGGTGACGAAGGTAAGGTTTTCCGTATCGAAGTAACTGGCTATCGCACTTCTGCAAAGAATCGGGTTCAAAAAATTCGGCAGAGCAACCAAGTTTATGTAGTGCCGTTTTCCAGACTTTCCCAAGAATATCAACGCATCCACAAACAAGGCGGCGTAATTGCCAGCATCACTGCTGTCAACTAGAAACCGTTTAAACTTCTAGCTTCACGACTTGGGGAATTACCTCCCTGAGCGTGTTTTTCTTCAATCCTTAATTCCCTGTTTTGAAACGTTATTTAGTCTTAGGAGAAACTCAATGAGTGTGGTTTTAGATGCACCAGTAGAACTTTGGTCTACTAGCAGTTCCGATGATACACAGGCCGTAATTCGGGCAGTTTACAAGCAAGTGCTCGGCAATCCCCACGTGATGGAAAGCGAACGCCTGACTGTGGCAGAATCCCAGTTGTGCGATGGTGGGACGACAGTACGGGAATTTGTCCGCGCTGTGGCAAAATCCGACTTCTATCGCAGTCGGTATTTTGAATCATGCGCTCCCTACCGCTTTGTCGAGCTAAACTTTAAACATTTGTTAGGTCGCGCTCCCTTAGACCAAGCAGAACTTTCTGAGCATATTCGCACCTGTATCGAAAAAGGCTACGATGCAGAAATTGACTCGTACCTTGACAGTCAAGAATATGAGGACAAATTTGGCGAGAATACAGTCCCTTATTATCAAGGCGCAAAAAGTCAACTCGGACAAAAGCAAGTTGGCTACAATCGCACTCTTTCCCTGTATCAAGGTTATGCAGGAGTTGACAGTGCTTTTACCGCTTCTCGCTTAGTTGACTTCGTAGCTGGTAATAGTGGTAACAAAATTACTTTACCAAGCACAGGCGGTCGCATTAGTGCTTCCAAAGATGCCACCGAAAAAATGTTCAAGATTGTTGTCAAAGGAGCTAAATTTGATAGCCCTCGCCGAGTGAGCAACACTGAATATCTTGTCTCTGGTGGGAAGATGACTCCGCAAATTCAGCGCATTCATCGCGCTGGCGGAAAAATTGTCAGCATCACCGAAGTTGCTTAAGCCATAGACTGATGACGCGAGCCTGAGTCGGGGATAACTAGAAACTTTCTTGGGTTCCCCTTTATGAGCTGAGCTAGATTCTTCTATCGTTTTTTTTGATTGAGGTTTCGTATCTTAATACTTTCTCTAGAGCGAGTTTCTTATTCGCTCTTTTTCTGTTTAAAAAAGCCAAAAACTTGATTTATAGAAGAAGGCCTTAATTATCTAGGGGAGAAGGAAAAAATATTTGGTCGAAGCACGTCCAGGACTGTTTCTCAAATCTAAATTCTAAAATGGTATTATAAAACTTTATTAAGTTTGTAAGCAGTAGTAAGCAATAGTAGTATCATATAGTCAAAATGGTAAACTGAGAGAATTATTGCGATTGTCAAAAAATGGAGAGTCTGAATGCAACTAGCAGAGAGGCACATCATTAAATCCACCGAGAATCGTTTTGTTAAAATTGATGAATTAGCCTTTAAATCCAAAAATTTGTACAACGCGGCTAACTACCTTATCCGTCAAAGTTTTGTCTATGGATGGGGTTATATCAATTACAACGAAATG
>NZ_JAEQDE010000180.1:0-5643 GCF_020737865.1 Microcoleus sp. PH2017_35_SFW_U_B | reverse complement strand
GTCGCTATAAGGTTTTTCTATTACTGTATCATCAATACTCAGTATTCCTCCTTCTAAGGTGATAATATTCTGAGCTGTCTCGAATAAATCTTTCGGTTCATATCTTTCTCTTAATAAAAATCGATTGATAGAATCATGCGAAACATCTCCCAATATTTCTGCTAACCTATTACACCCCCCAAACTTTGGTTCTAAGAGCAAAAATAAAATATACTTTTCGGCGTTGCATTGTGCTGTCGAGGGTTTGGTAGTTTTTCTCATTGTCAAATACCTGGAAAGTAGACCACTCATATTTATCAATGCACTATTTTGTGATTTTGTCAATGCGTAAGTCCTAGATATATAGAGTTACGGCAGTAACCCGTGACATCCGCGACATCTTCTGTGACTCGTCCAGTTGCCAAAAGCCAGATTATTTGGTAGCGTGTCCGTTCAATTGGGTCTGACGCTTGACGATAAAGTTTAGACAACTCGGAGGGGGTTTGATGAGGCTCTAACTTGAGGCGTTTAGGCATGACTTATCCTCGTTGCGCTCTTTGCACTCTTTCAGTATATCATTCCGGTGCAACCGGAATTGATATAACGGCGTTGCTGAATCAGGGTATGAGACGAGAAAAAATGCGAGATTGGAGCCGAAAATGATTTCTGGGATTTTGATTGGGAATTGGAACATCTCCAAATTTCAGATAATGAATTAGTAATTTTATTGAATATTCTAGCATTTGTGACGACTTAGAATAACAAAGAGTTTTTCTTTTTAGCCGAGCCAAGTAATGTCTGAGTCTTGTATTTTCACCCTCAACTCTGGTCATATAGGTTTTGCTGATAATTTGATCTCCCTCCGGCACAAACATTGGGTAAACTTTCCAGCCATCTGTCACATAAAAATAGCAGTTCCATTTACTAACAATCTCCCATAGAGGTTCAAAAGTTTTGGCGCTATGGTCGCCCAAAACCCATCCTAAAATACCTGGCTTAAAATGGTCTACCGCTGTCCACAGCCAGGTTTTTTTTTTTTTTGAACCGACAAATGTTTGTAACTCATCTAATTCTCCAACGGCAGGAGTCGTTTCTGGAGCGTAACAATTTGGCAAGAGTTCTCCAGCTTGTTTTACCCAATTAATAATTGTAGTATGATGTACATTTTTGACTCTTTCAATGGCTCGAAAACCCATGCCATTAACATACATTTTGAGACATTCGCGTTTCACTTCTTCCGAGTATCCTCTTTGAGATTGATAATCATTTACAAATTGTCTTTTACATCTGACGCAAATATAATTCTGCTTGCCTTTTTTGTGACCATTTTTATTGATATGAGTAGACTGACATTCCGGGCATTGCATAATATTCCTTTTAAATGTGTGTGATTTGTGACGCTCCGACGACCATTTCATCATACCCTAGTTCAGCAACGCCGATATAACAACTCGCTTGCACCCGATCGAATCAACGTCATTGGGTTAGGAACGAAAGGTTATTGGCAGCGGCGGAACAGCAACGTCCGATGCTAATGGATTTGATATTAGATATCTTCCGCCTTGTGTGCTAACCGATGTGGCGGTTGCTAAGTCGTGCGCTCAATTCCCGGCGGCGTCCAAGTACCGTTGAGGGCTGCTTCTTCCGGCCAGTAAATACGCATTGTCAAGTTAAAGTCTCCGGCGGGGGCAGGCAACCAATTCGACTGCAATGCGGCATCTGTCGGTGCATTTTGGATGTAAATATCCAGGGAACCGTCAGCATTGTACTTCAACGGATCTCGATCGCCCAAAGCATATCGATTCAAAGAATTTTCCACTAACAAGCGATCGCCATCGTACATAGTCACTGACCAAAAAGCTTGACTCGGTGGAAATTCTCCGGGCCCAAACCTCAGTACATATTTGTTAGTACCATTGAGTGGTTGACTGTCGCGATCGCTGTAAGCTGTGGGGTATAGCGCATCAGCATCGAGATTCGCACCCAAACCTACCAAGCTAACGACGGCCCGCTTCAAGTATTCCGTGCCGTAGTCGCCCAAGCCGCGAGAAATCGTCCAACCTTCAACAGCATCGCTTTCACCGCTAGCCGCTGTCGAAATAATTTTTTGTGCTGCGGGTACTGCCCTTTCTAAACCTCGCGTTGCTGCGAAAGATAGGGCATCAAAATCAAATGTTTGGGTTGGTGCTAAACCGAAAGGCTCAAGGCTGGCTACCAGGGGCGCATCGGCTGCTGTTGGCGGATTGCTCTTCATTAGTTGGTTTAACTTGGTATAGAAGCTATCTGCTGACAAGTCGGCAACTTGAACCGGGGGCGGCGGAGTTGTTCCCGGAGGAGCTGGAACAGTTGCAGGTGCTGGCGGTATATTGCCGCTCAGCCAATTGCTTAAGGGAATCAAGCGGTATTTGTCCTGAATTGCTGTTGCATTTGGGATGTCGGCGACGCCATCGACGCGGGTGCGCCCGACGATCCAAGCTAGATTGGTGGGCGATCGCACTTCACCCAAATCGGAGGGTAAAGTTCCCTGCCAGTTGGGCCCGACGATGGCGGCGGCCCCTGCCCCAGTCCCGGTAGTCCGATTTCCCGGAGAATCAAACACGTTCGTCCAACCATCCAGAGTGGGCATCAGATAATAGCGTCCGGTCATATCCGGTCTCTGCAAGACGATCGGCTCTTTGGTTAAATCCAACCAAGCCGTTGAATAGAGAGTATCAACATTCGGCGCGACAACATCTTTGAATGATGGATTGGGAAACTGTCGCACATGGGCGAACTCGTTTATGGGGGCGCGGCCGGCCCCATCCGGTGCTGGGACGGCGGTGGAGACTTCTTGGGTGGTTGCCATCAGTACGAGGGGATAACCGTAGACATAGGCTTTGATGCCTGTGGCAAAAGCCTGCATTTCGCTGTCGCGCTGGGTTTTGGCGGCAGTGGCATCAGCTTCCGAGGCCGATCGGCGGTTGAGTGTCAATTGGTAGGTAGCGGCAGGAAAAGTTGCTGAAGGTTGATCGCCCTGTTGCAAAATTGAGTTGCTGGTAATTTGAGTGGCGGGCTGTTGCTTGACTCGCACGAAATACTGGCCGGGAGTTAGTGTCAGGGATCGGATTGCCTCGGAATTGCTGTTAGTTTGTTCGGAGGATGCGATCGCTTCATCTTCTCCTAAATCGCCATCTCGATTCAAATCTTGCAATAGGGCTAAGTCTACATCGGCGGCGTTTTGCCAACCGTTTAAGCTCAAATCTACAGTAGTGGGTCGATCGAGTTGGAGGCGGTAAATATCCTGGCGGTTGGCACTGCCCAAACTACCTGTCACCTGAGTTTCACCACTTTCCCCGGTTAAATTGCGCGCGCCCGCCTCCGTGTTATTGAGAGCGGCGGCAAGGGGTAGGATACGATCGCCCACTTCGGCAGGTTTCACTCCCTCTAATACAGCCAAAATACTGTTGTTATCGCGCAACCGCAGCAGTGTGTCGTTGCCGCTGGCTTCTACAAGCAGTCGATCGCCGGTCAAGCCATCGGTGAGTGCGATCGCATCTCCTGCTAGGGAATTAAAATCGACTATGCGATCGGCGCGATCGACTGTGAGGACTGTTGCATCCGGTGCGATCGCAAATACGTCAGCCCCTGGCCCGCCCAACAAGCGATCGCGCCCCGAACCGCCAATGAGGACATCAGCGCCCAATCCGCCTTGCAATTCATCATCGCCCAAACCACCGCGCAGCCAATCATTACCGCGATCGCCGATTAGCAAGTCATTTCCGGGCCCGCCCGCGAGTTCGTCGCTACCGGCGCCACCGCGAATTGTATCCGCGCCATCTTGTCCGAAAAGTCGATCGGCGCCGCGATTGCCAAAAATGCGATCGGCCATTGGCGAACCTTGAATCGTATCATTTCCCCCCAAACCATTAACGCCTAATAAGCCGTTGGGAAGTCCGATCGCAGGAATTTGAAAGGTATCGGGTTCCGGAGTTAAGTTTAAGAAATCTACCATAGTAAAATTGATGTCAGACAACAGGGAAAATGGCAAAAAAAGAGATCGAGCTGGCTGTATGTTGGATGTTTGCGATAAAGTATCCAATTTTGCTTCATCCTATAGTTAATATTCTAAGGTGTAATACGAATTTGTCAACCAGCCCATAGCCCCGAACTTAATCCCATTGAACGATTTTGGCAATTTATCAAACAACAATAGTCACTGGTTGGGATAGAAAACTAAAATAACGCAGAGTCGTCCAAACTGAATTGAGACTTCTGGCACGAAACCGAAGCCTGTTATCATATTGATGTAATATCTGCGATAATTATGACTCTATGGGTTTCTCTCTTGGCAGATCTCAACGACAATGGCTAATTGCATTCCTGTTAATTAGCCTGCTACTACCTATTATATTTGCAACCTTATTAGTTGGAATTGGCAACGTTTCAGGCTGCCAAATGATAGGTAAAACAGCACAAATATGCCTTGTGAATGGTATCAATATTGGTCAAACTATCAAAAATCTGGTGGATTGGACGTGGTATTTCCCCGTGCTGAGTATGTTCCAAGTCCCGATTTTGATCGTTGGACTGTTTGTTGGATTGCTAGTGTCGATCTACAAAAGCTTTCGAGGTTGGTTTCGTACCTTAATTGGGTTTTTCAGCATTTGGTACATCTGCTTTGCTCCTCTGATTGCCGGAATTGTTTTTGTGGCGTATTTATCCCGGCAAGCTCAATGTTCTTTAAACGAAGGGGGGGTTGGCACTTGTTACTTGTTTGGGCTAGATATGGGTTCCACTTTTCACACTGCTGCAACATTACCCTGGCTGCTGATTATTCTGTTTCCCCTGTGTACTATTACTTCGGTGATATATATTGTTATTGCACTGGTCAATCGCAAACAGAGAGAGCTAGGGTGACTCATCGTGGTTCAATACGCTTTTTTCCACCGTTACTGTATTGAAAAAGTTCATTTGAGATATAATAGTATGGTGATTAAATTGCAAAGCAGCTATCGGGAGGTAGTGTATGCAAACTATTCTTTGAAGCCATGAAGAAGTTGGAGGACTCGCAGAATATTCGTATTATTAACTTTTGATTCATGGAGTATTGTGATGATAGCAGCACGAGATAACGATCGGTACTTTACACCGGAAGAGTATTTTTCTTGGGAAGAAAAGCAGCTAGAAAGACACGAACTGATCGATGGTCGGGTTTATGCGATGAGTGGTGGCACTCAAAATCATAGTGCGATTAAATTAAATGTTGCTAGTTTAATCAGATCGCACTTGCGGGGAAATCCTTGTCGTGTTTTTAATTCAGATTTAAAGGTTAATATTCTCAATACGCCCAACTATACGTATCCCGATCTAAGCGTGACTTGTGACGATCGAGATAGGGAGCATCCTCTCTATATTACCTATCCCTGCTTAATTGTGGAGGTTTTATCGGATAGCACCGAAGCTTACGATCGAGGGAAGAAGTTTGAAAAGTATCGCCGCAACCCGAATCTGGTTGATTATGTGTTAGTCAGTTCGGATGAAATGGCGATCGATATTTATCATAAAAATGAGGCGGGGGATTGGGTGATTTTGAGCTATCGGGAGGGCGAACGGGTTGAGTTTCAAAGTATCAATCTAAGTTTGCCGATCGAGCAATTATATGAGGAAATTATTTTCGATCGACAG
>NZ_JAEQDE010000055.1:0-69442 GCF_020737865.1 Microcoleus sp. PH2017_35_SFW_U_B | reverse complement strand
AATCTCCGGCGACATAGCTACAAGCTGGAAAGCACTCGTAGGTGTCGTGACCTTACTAACGTAGCCTAGTTAAAGACTTAGACTGGCTATCTCGTCCACCTTTGTCCAGTGTTTAGCGGATCGCGAACTGTTATAAAAACTTTTGGCTATTATATCATTTCTACTGGGTCTCAAGTGTAAAGGTGAACGGGAGGGCGATCGATCGCAATTAAACTCGATCGCCAACGCCCCTAAGTAGGGAGCCAGAGGCCATCGGCATAGGGCCCGACCTCTGTCCAAGGGCGATCGCGCTCTAACTCTTGACTCGCTTCTACCAGCCATCAGGGCTCTTCTATAGTGCATCCCCTCTCACTTCTAGCTTGCTTAATCCTTTCTCGTCCCTCCTCAGAGGCTTTGAGGGTCGTCGAGGCTTTGAGGGTCGTCACTGTATAATTTACTTATTTATTTGTCAATGTCAGTTTTCGATCGGTTTAGCGATCGCCAACTGAGTTTGTCAAGACGCGAGCAACCAAGAGACAATGATAAGGACTACAACGGGAGCATCCCTATTTCGTAAAAACCGTTCGTTTTTTGTGCTTGAGTGCGATCGTCCCCCACAGCTAAGCCTGTATATGCCAAATTGGCTCTATATTTCCAGGGATCGAGATGTTCGCACTCCAGTCAAAGAAAGCCACTCCTTTTTTAACTAAAAAATTACCC
Source organism: Microcoleus sp. PH2017_35_SFW_U_B (assembly GCF_020737865.1). NCBI lineage: Bacteria > Bacillati > Cyanobacteriota > Cyanophyceae > Oscillatoriales > Microcoleaceae > Microcoleus > Microcoleus sp. PH2017_35_SFW_U_B. The sequence goes on along the minus strand of NZ_JAEQDE010000055.1, from coordinate 68,743 downwards.
ATTAAATAATGACAAAGGATAGCAACCAAATGAGAGATAACATGGATGACATTCCGTCGGGTGGGATAGGCATAAAAGTCCTTGGCAAAATAGCCGATCAGCTAAGCTATACCCGTACTTATGACAGTCGAAACTGTTTGTTCCTGATGAAACATTATCAGCCCCAAGACAGCACTCAAGCTAGTGGTGTTAAGCGACCGATCGATGTTTTAAATAAATGGTTTCAAAAACAACGAGATACCGAATCCGAGGTCAGTTCAAACCAGCCACTTCAAAAAATCAGCCTTACAAGTAATTCTGATATCAAGGCGGTTGCTAAAGTTTTATCTTGGGTCGATCAATTAGAGCATCTACAGATTCCAGAAGCAGTTTTTCACCAATGGAAACTTGCAACAATCGAAGGATTTACAAATGCTGTTCGCCATGCTCATAAAGACCTGCCCTTAGCAACTCCAATCGAGTTGGAAATAACAGTATTTCCAGAACGCCTAGAAATCAAAATTTGGGATTGTGGGAAGCCCTTTGACTTGGAAGCAAAACTGCAAGGAGAATTGGCAGAAACAAGTCCGTTTACCTGGAACGAGCTGGGATTTACCCTTCGCTAACATGACTGTACGCACGGGTGACCACAAACCGGGTTTTTTACGAAAAGATGCCTTTTAACCTGCATATTAAGGAAAAAACGCGGTTTCTTTGGTCTATTTCTAAGTCCTAAATTTACCATGAAAAAAGTTTTTTGTCATGACTGCTAATGCACATTGGAGACTGCTTCAGCATTGTTTGAATAATTCTAGATCGATACAGTTGAGTTGACATTTTTAGTCCGAGGGACGAAGCAGTCGCAGTATTTATTTTTCACAGCTTTTTATGTCCAAAATAGTCTTAAATCAAGCGTATTGGTCTATCTGTTAATAAACATTGTCTTATAAATATACGTCGGTACAAATTTGATTAAATTCGCAATTACTAAATTGCAGAGATGGGTTCGCAGACATCCATCAAACCCACAAACAATCTCATAAACTCGCCCTCTCTTTGCCATGATTTACATCAACATCCTACTACGAATTAGCGGTACATTTTTATTTAAGTCCACGCAGCTATATACACAACCCGAAAACCGAGGACGTTAAAGTCGATGTCCGGCGCATCGTAGTAGCGAAAAGCAGAGCGGCAGAGCCACGGACTGAGGAACCACGAACCCCCGCGCAGCATTCGAGCTTGGTAATCCTCATTGGTATTGACCAATAAATCAATACTGTTTTGATAAGGACGATCGTGTCTTGAAATGAAAAGCTTTACACTGTAGGAGTTCCAGCATATCTTGGCATACCTCATCTTTCTGAGAAAGGCTATATACATACAATTCTGAGCGCCGCAATTATCTGTCGATCGTTAAATATTTCCAGCCTGTACTACCTCAACATAGCACTCAAGCTGGTCGTTAGAAGCGATCGAGCGATGTGTTCGGGATTATGGTTACAGGTTCGATCGCAATTCGCGATCGGAAAACTGGGCGGTTGAAACCGCGTCGATACAAACAAAACCCATTCCAAGCGGGTTGAAGTTGAAGAAAACCCGGCGGTTTCAACCGCGTCGATACAAACAAAACCCACTGCAAGCGGGTTGAAGTTGAAGAAAACCGCCGTCCGATCTTATTTTGTCAAAAACCGATTTTCCCACGTCCCATCGGGCAGCCAGATGCCTCCTAGGGTACGAACGCGATCGGGTACCATGCAGTATGTCCAAGCTGTGCCTAAGGGTTTGAGGTGTCGATCGCAAATTTCGATTTCCTGCCGCTGATATTCGTTTTCCGTCGGTTCCCGCTGCGGGTGATAGTCTTCCAGTCTGTCTAAATCGTCCAAAATAGCGGAATTTGCGAAACACAGCAGAAAACCATAGACAGTGCCCTCTCCGGCCACCATCGCAGGATAGCCGATCGGCAGTGCAAAAAGTTGGCCGCGGGCGATCGCGGGCAAAGCATCCACAACCTTTCCCTCGCAGTAGCGCAGATAGTTGCACTCCCCCGGTTTGAGAGTGCCGTAGACAAAGACTTTCATCGGGTAGGGCCTAATCGCTAGTTTTTGCTATATTAGATGCCTAAGCTAATAGTTTAAGTCTCGCGGGCGATCGCGACCGCAATCTTGATAAATTTCGTTGTTTACCCTTTCTTATAATTCATGACTCTAGCAGTTAGTTTTATTGCTTTTGGACTTCAGCCCTTGTACCTGAGCTCTTTTTTGCCCGACTTACCCCTAGACGGCTTGTTTTCCACTCAAGGGATCATGGTGATGCTGCTAGCCGCCTATGCGGGGGCGATGTGGATGTTTCTCACCAGTGCTCCGAAGGTACACACGGTGATGGTATCGGATCTCGCACAGGCGAGGGAGTTCTATGAAGGTATGCTAAGCCTCCCTGTAGCAGAAGTGCCACTGCATTACTACTACAATTACGAACAAACCTTGGGGACAACGGGTATCGACCCCCTGTATTTGTCGCCCAATGTCGGGAGGGGAACGAGCTCTCAAACGATGGGGAGTCCCGAGGGTTTGTGGTATCAGTTGATGAAAAATACTCAACTGCACATTATTAGCGGGGCTGGCGCAGGCGAAAAAAATCGCGAACGTCATGTTTGTTTCGATCGCGATTGTTTGGATCAGCTATTAATGAGAGTACAAACTCGCGGGATTAGTTATAAAATTCGCCGGGAAAAGCCGCTTAATTTTTTGGTTAAGGATTATGATGGGCGCGTGATTGAAATGGCTGAGGTTAGTAATTAGATCGGAGTAGTTGAAACTCGGCGGTTGAAACTCGGCGGTTGAAACCGCGTCTATACAAACGATGTCCGCCTCCGCGGACTGAAGATAATAACGTAAATTTAACGGCCTGTCTTCAACCCGCGGAGGGGCGTGAGTGTCTGTGTAGCCGCGGTTTCCAACCGCCCGGTTTTCTGCGTTTATGCTTTGTCAATTAATCTTAGCTTCAACATTGGATTTTTCCGCTGTCGCCGCTGCTTTAATCTCTGCAACTGTCTTGCGGCTGAAGAGTTGGAAATACGAAGAAACAAAGAATTCTTTAACTGGGAAAACGATCAAAGTCAAAGGATTAATCGTCACGATGATGTTACGGACATCGGCTTTAGCTTGTTTGACAATTTGCTGCGCTACCCAGTCAGGAGACATAATGCCGATCGGGTTTAAGTTGCTTTTGAACGGCCCTAAAATCAGTTTGCGGACGATACAGGGCGCATCCAGCCGTCGCAGAGTGACTAAATCTCCCAGGGCACGCTTGCTGAGTTCGTACAGGGGACTGACAGCGGGAATCACTTCGGCTTCGGAAGTGTTGATCCAAACTTCTTTGCAAGCTATATTTTCATTAGTGCGAACTGTTAAGAAAAACAGTTCCATCAGCCGCCATGCCGAAAAAGTGTTAATTTCGTAGGAATTTGCGATCGCCTCTCCGGTTCTTTCTTTCTGTAAATTAATCCCGTGATTGATGACGAGAATATCAATTTTTTCTAACAATTTAGCTAAATCAGCCTCTTCGCCAGCCTGCCAAGTTACGGTTTTTACAGGCAAAATCTCGCCGTCTACATTCACAGTAATTTCCTCATTTCCAGAGGAGAGGGCGATAACTTTTGCACCAGCTTTGTGCAGGTGTTTCAGAAGCAAACGCCCCAATGTTCCTGATGCGCCGGTGACGGCGACAGTTTTGCCTTTGAGAGAAAGTGCTGTACCCATAAGTTTATCTATTAAGGTGAAAGTACCGCAATAGTAAGCATTTTGATTGTCGAAATGATGCTTCCAGTGGTAAGGTTTATTCACAAACCATTTACCGGGGATAGTTTGGAAGTTTCCCGGTTGGTGGGTGATGTCGGTTAACTCGTCTGCGCCTTTGATTCCGATCGCGCGGGCGATCGCACTCAACAAAAAGCTTAAAGTATAAATACAACCCGCTGCTGCGCCCCAGTGATATTGCGGCAACGCAAAATAAGCTAAAACCCACAGCAACAAGCCCAAAACCATCATCGCCGCAGCTTCGGGCACATCGTGACGCCAGTGCGCTTGCTTGTAAATTGTCTCGCTGACGGGCGTCAAATTCGGGCGAAAAACCCGGTGATGCCAATTGTGCAGCTTTTGCAGTGGCGGCACATAATGAGACGCGACGTGATAAAAGTCTCGGATGATTTCTGCCCAAAAGACAGAAGCTATTGCTACAGCGCCGACTATCCAGTAATTTACCATGCTCGCACCAGTTTGAAATTTGAGATATTAGATGATTGTCTGCTTTGAAAGATAGCTCAAAATGGCTTTTCTCGCTAGTCTGGCAATTGACTCAGGCGTTTTAAAATCTGCAAAACGCGGTACAATTCATTGCCGGGATTGGAAACAACAAATTCAGGCGATCGGGCATACTGCAAAGTTTCGCCTCTGACTAACTTGACAAAAGAGAAGTTAGCACCTGTGGAAATCATCCCAAAAGTAGGAGTTTCTGGATTCGGATCTGCCAGCATATATGTCAGGAGTTGGGAAAGTGCTTCGTCTGTTGAGAAAGCAAGTTGTTTGGATTCAATTACTGTCACCCATAGGTTTGCTTTCATAATTAAGATATCTATTCTACCTTCGATGATTCTGCCTTCGTCTTCTTCTTGAATGGCGATCGACTTTTCGGCTTTGACTTGAAAAGGAGACTCAAAGAGACCGGCAATAAACAAAATCGGGCTGATGATTGTTAGCTTGACTGCATTCTCCAACACAGGCGGGGTGTCTACTAAGTTAAAGTATATGTCTTGAACGCGATCGAGCAATTGTTTCTCCGAGTCTGTTACTTCGGGCAAGTTTTCTTGCCATTCTCGGAAAAACTCTTGATTCCGCACTCGCTGTAAACCGAAGTTGTCGATTAAATAGCGGAGGTTGATATCTCTTGCTTGTAGTTTTTGCATGATGATTGATAAAAGTTTTTATGGTTATTCATAAGTTTAGCACGATCGGGATTTTGAACCGCAGATAAAGGCAGATTAACGCGGATGTAGGCGAAGCCTTCCCGAAGGGTACGCAGATGAGATACAAGGTGTGTTTATTGGGATTTGCGATCGCCCTTTTCCTGTTTTTGGGCTGCTTGCATTTCCAGTAATTGCGGTACGGTGACAAAACGGTATCCCTGCTGTTTGAGTTTGGGAATAATTGCAGATACGGCCTCGACTGTTTGCTGGCGATCGCCACCACCGTCATGCAACAATACGATCGCCCCTGATGTCGCTTGAGACAGCACAGTACGGGCTATAGCAGCCGCCGGAGGTTGCGAAAAGTCCTTAGGATCGATCGACCACATCACCACCACATAATTTTTCTTTTTGGCGTAATCCGCAAAACCGTTATTTAAGCGCCCACCGGGAGGACGAAACAACAAACTCTTCGCGCCAGTCGATCGATAAATATGAACGCCAGTATTATCTATTTCATCCGATGCTATTTTTTCCGTGACATTGTGATAAAAGTGATGCCAAGTATGATTGCCGATCGCATTTCCGGCCTTTACTACTTGTTTGGCAATTTCGGGATACTCTCGCAAATTTGCACCCAAGCAGAAAAATGTAGCAACCGCATTATGTTTCTGCAATATTTTTAATATTTTCAAAGTTTCCGCAGTTGGGCCATCATCAAAAGTCAGGGCAATAACTTTTGAGTCGCTGATACTTGCTTGGTAAACAATTTGTCCGCGAAATTGCGCCGGTGGTGCGAATACTAAAGGTTCTACGACAGGTTTCGGAGACGGAGTTGCGGCGGGAGAAGGAAGTATTTGGGGTTTGGGTGGTTTCAGCAGGTTTGGCGGGGGATTGCCAAAAGGGGGGATTTGGGCTAACGAATTTGAATTCGCAGTTTTTAGGCGATCGGGAAATAGCAAAATTACAGAGATAAAACTGATAATTATAGCGATTTTAAACCACAATTTCTTAGTAAATCTGGTATTCATTGACTGTACTATTTGCGATCGACGCTCTAATTATCGCTTACAGCTTTACCTAAAATTAGTTAAAATCTAAGATACCGACACATCATAATAGGAGAAAAGCCATGATTGCTCCGGCAAATCTCAGCCGCATTACGATCCCCCCTTTGGAAAATGGCGATTTGCTTACCCGTGCCGAATTCGAGCGGCGCTACACAGCCATGCCAGCACTCAAAAAAGCAGAATTGATTGAAGGAATTGTTTATATGGCTTCACCCTTACGCTTTGAACCCCACGCCGAACCCCATGCCGATTTAATGGGCTGGCTGTGGACTTACAAAATTGCTACTCCAGGCGTGCGTCTGGGCGATAATCCCACTGTGCGCCTCGATGTAGATAACGAACCCCAACCCGATGCTGTACTGCTAATTGATGCTCAACGCGGCGGCCAAACTTGCCTTAGCGATGACGGCTATATCGAAGGTGCACCCGAATTTGTTGCTGAAATTTCTGCAAGTACCGCTACGATCGACCTACGGGACAAAAAGCGAGTTTACCGCCGCAGCAAGGTGAAAGAATATCTGGTTTGGCAAGTAACGGATCGCCGGATCGATTGGTTTTCCTTGCAGGAAGAAGAATATATTTCTCTTGTCCCCGATGCAGCAGGAATTATCCGCAGCCGAGTTTTTCCGGGGCTGTGGCTGGCCGTTTCAGCACTTTTAGACGGGGATATGCCAAGTGCGCTCGCAACCCTCCAAACCGGATTAAACAGTGATGCACATCAAGAGTTTGTCCAACAGTTAGCCACATTCCCAAATCCTGCTTAAATATCCCTCAATCTCTTAGTCTGCGGAGGCAGACTTCGTTTGTAGAGTCGCGGTTTCAACCGCCGAGCAATCAAGCCGATAATCAACCCCCATTTGATATTATTTCCTAAAACCGACAAGTTTGCCGCGCCCTTTCATCCTCCGGTTCTTGCCACCCAAAAGAAAAATGGCTCACCGCATTAATTTGCGGCGTTGCAGCACGAATTGCCCGCATTTGAATCTCCAAAGACGGACGATTTTTCAGAGATTTTCCCCAATCTCCGGCAATAGCAGGAATGATTTTTGCTCCCGGAGGCGCTAAACTCAACGTCCGCTGCACCTGCGGCACAATGCAGCTTACATTCCCACAATTGCCGTAAGACATCGCGTGGAATTCCACCCCAGCCGGAAACCTGTCCCAAGGCTGCAATCTCGAATCAAATCCCCCTTGATTTATCTTTTCATTTCCATTAGGAAAAAACACCGCTCCTACAGGAATCCCCATTCTTTGAGCTGGTTGAGTCGCCATCCCAAAAAAATCTAAAATTCCTTGGACTGCGTGAGCAACGCTCAGTTGCCAGAGGTCTTTTTGCAGAATGCCGGTATCGGGAAGCGGCCGTGTTGGTGTCGGTTTTGGTGTGGGAGTTGCAGGGTTTTGCGATTTGGTAGCGGGAGTTATTGAAGCTGCTTTTGATGTGCTATTCCCTCTTCTAGAAGCTGGAGTTGCTACTGGTATCGCTCGCGGAATTCGCCCCTGCCAAAGAGGTTCTTGCTCGGTTGGATACTGTTTGACTACTGCTTGAACGTCATTAGTATTGATAAATCCTTTAGTCAAATATCGCTGAATTAAATCTCGTCCTTGCTGATTGTTAGCCCGCTGTAAAAGCATTTGCTGTGATGCTGAACCGTAAATCCACAAGTCTTGAACTTTGGTAGCAACTGAGGCAGGCCCGACGCCCCGCACATAACGAATGTAGTCGAATAACATTCCTTGCGGCCTGCGCTTGACTATTTGATTTACTAACAAACTATAGTCTTGCTTTGCTTGCGGATTGTAGGGATCGACAAAGGCGTGGGTGGCGTGACTTTCTCCGGTTTGGTCGTCTAAACCTGCGTCTTGAATTACTGTTAAACTTGTCTGATTTTTGCCGTTGAGGGCGAGGGTTTGCTGTCTGTCGGAACGCTGAGCATAGGTATAGCCAAAGTTCATGGTAAATAACCAGGCGTATACTTTTAATCCTCGCTGTTTGCCTTTGGCGATCGCCTTTTCCAACAAATCATACTTTTCGTAGCCGCGATTTCGCAAAACCGAAGGCCAAGCAGTTGGATTATCTGCGGCTGGGAGGAGCACTTGACCGTCGTAAAACACTTCGACGTAGACTTGATTGTAGCCTTTGTTGACAACTTTGTCTAATACGCGATCGATCTCTCCGGGCCTGACATCGCAGGGATATAAACGCAACCAAACTGCTTGGGTTTCGGGCCAAGTTTTTTGGCGGCATTCTGCGATTTCCCGTGCGTGTTTGCTCAAGACGGCAAAATATGCTTGCTGGGATTCCGGTTTTCCTGACAGGGCGGCGCGGCGCAAGTCTTCTTTTTGATTGACTTGCTCTTTGGATAATTGACAATAGGCTGATGTTTCGGCAAAAGCTGGTTGATTTTCGATAAATGGCAAAACAAGCTGGCTGATGAAGCTACTGGTTAAAACAGCAGTTACCGCACTTAAACAGCGTCGCTGGGATTGAAAGTTGGCGATGCGAGTTGGTGCAATTTTCATGGGATAATTGAATCTGGTTTTTTAGTTGAAATTGGGTGGCGATCGCATTTTTGGCGATCGCGCAGACGCACAGCTACAAATTTTCTACTTTTTTTTAGGTTTACCCCGTCCAACAACAGGTGCAAGCCCCCCAATCGAGTTGTGGAGAACCCTAATCTTAGATCAAAGTTAAATTTCCCAGACTAATCTGTGGAGTCAGTCAATCTCAAATCTAAAATGGACTGACCTAGTTATGGCACAAGTCGATCGCACAATGCAAATGTCAATGGCGGCTAACCCTACAGCAAAATCCTGCAAAAAAAGCGCCTGGGTACAGCCGGCGCTAAAAGCAGTTGATATTTCTACTAAAAATTGTTGATTATCAAATATTAAGGATAAAAGATGAATTATTCAAATTATCTTTTATCCCTAATGTTTGAGATTAAGCTCCTCTATTGAGAGCAGATTCTACTTGCTGAAATTCCGACTCAAGACGTTTTTTCAACTTTTCAGGAACGGGACGGTTTGGATAGGAACTGTAATGTCCAGCCAAAGAGTTTAATGCCGTCCGCATTGTGGTGAAAGATGCCAGCTTTGTAAGAGCGGGATCGCGGCGGTATGCTGCGAAAAAATCATTGATACTTGTGCGAGCAGTGGCTTGAGCGGCTGCTTTTTCCGGCGTGCCTTCTGGCAAAGTAAGCGCTGTTCTCAAGCTGGTGACTAATGCTAATGTATCTTTGCTGTAGTCTCCGCTCAGAGTGGCAGGAACATTGGTACAGCCTGCTACGCCGATGACAACAACTAATACCAGAGCTAACAGACGGGAAATGTAATGCTTCATAAGGCTTAGAAAAATGGAGGCGAAAGCGGCAATCAAAATTAACCTTTATCCTATCTCGAATTGACCTAATTATGTCAACTTTTCAAGATTTTTGCATGGATACCATGAAAAGTAAAATTTGTCAATCTCACATAGATTGATATCATATCCGCTCGAACGACCACAATCAAATTGGTTTGATCGTTCGGGCTTTAGTCCGCATCCACTACTAGGACTAAAGTCCTCACTACAAACTATTTTTATTAGGGATAAGTGAGCAGACATAATATGATTTATCAATCTCAACTCTCAAATCTAAAATTGATTGATTTGTCCGGAAACGACGGATAGAATTTGAGTCTGGCGCAGCCACTGACTGTCAAAAGCGCCTAGGTGAGTGGTAGTAATCAGAGTTTGAAATCGTTCTTGAATTGTTTCTAAAAGTTGATTTTGGCGGCTCAGATCGAGTTCTGCAAGTACGTCGTCGAGCAATAGTAAAGGTGCTTCGCCCACGACTTCTTCAATAAGCTGCAATTCGGCTAATTTTAATGCTAGTACGAGAGTTCGCTGCTGACCTTGGGATGCGTACTGGCGCGCTGGAGTATTGTTAATTGTAAATGTAATGTCGTCGCGGTGCGGGCCGACTAAGGTGGTTCCTTGAAATTGTTCTGCGATCGCCCTTTTTTGAATTTTCTCTAAAAATGCTTGCCGCACTCCTTCGAGATTGTCTTTACCGATTAATTCCGAGCTGACTTCAATATTAGCATCGTATTTGACATCTAAAACTTCTGTGGAACCGCTAATTGAACCGTGCCAATTGCGCGCTAAAGGCATCAAACGTTCCAAAATACGATCGCGCCTGCGGATTACCCGAGCCCCGGCTGTCGCCAACTGTGCGTCCCACAAGGCTAATTCTGAACTGGGAATGGGGGATTGGGCATTGGGCATTGGGAATGGGGCATTGGGCATTGGGGATTCTGCGATATTTTGGTCTTCGGGAGTTTCAGATCCGATAAATCGCATTTTGTCCAAACTTTGGGAAAATTCTGTTTTTCTGGTTTCTCTAGAACGTTTTAACAGAGCGTTTCGCTGGCGCAAAATTTGGTTGTACTGGTGCAAAATGTGAGCGTAAATCGGCTCTAGTTGGATGACTAGCCGATCGATCCAGTTGCGCCTTCCTTCGGGCCCGCCGCGCACTAAGTCTAAATCCAAACAGGAAAATTGTACTACATTGATGACGCTCAAGAAGTCTAAATGGCGGCGCAGCGGTTCGCCGTTGAGCTTCAGGCTGCGGCGCGCCCCGGAGCGCAGTGTTAAAGATAAGTCGATCGCTCCGGTTTGACGTTCGAGTGTAGCATCTATTTGGGCGATCGGCTTTGAGTCGAGGATTAAGTCGCGATCGCGCGATACTCTGTGGCTTTTTAATGTCGAAAGCAACTCTACCGCTTCTAACAGGTTAGATTTGCCTTGGGCGTTATTTCCTACTAATATGGTTTTGGGAGCGTCAAAGGCTACCTTTTGATCGAAGTAGTTGCGAAACTGCCGTAGGTGCAGTGTTTTCAAATACATAATATTGTTATTGGTTAGTTGTTATTCGTTATTAGTTATTGGTAATACAGTCATCGTAGGGTGTGCATTGGGCACCTTACCTAATTCAAGGGCAAATCGGTGGAATTCCATTTTTTGCGGATCGTTGTGCTTGCTATGACTTGATGGTGTTGAAAATCTTGCCAAGTGTCAGCGACCTAACGAATAATGAAACAGCGCTCATTATCCGTCAGCCGTTAACACTATTTGCGAGCTTTGTATAAGCGCACGAACAGTTTTTCCATTTCAATCCAGACAAACATTAGGGCGCTGAATCCGAAGCAAATCATCAATTCAAAAGGCGTTAAATAGTGAGTTCCGAAAAATGCTCTCAGCGGTGGAACGTAAATCAACATTAATTGCAAAGCAGTAGTCACAATCACAGCTCCCCACACAAAAACATTAGTGAAGGGATTTAACTCGATCGTTAGCTGAGTGTTAGATCGAATTGCGATCGCATGACCCATTTGCGCTAAACACAGAGTAGTAAATACCATGGTTTTCCAAGCATCTGGATCGCCGTGTCCGGGAGTGTGAGTATATCCGTAAGCCCAGGACATCATCGCGATCGTCAAAATTGCAAAGATAATCCCGATCCGAATCATGTAAGAACCCAAACCCCGGGCAAAAATACTTTCGCGCGGACTGAAAGGAGGTTTTCTCATCACGTTTGGTTCGGCTGGTTCCACGGCTAAGGCCAAAGCCGGAACGCCATCTGTTACTAAGTTCATCCACAAAATTTGGAGGGGCGTCAGCGGTACTCCTCCCAAACCCAATAAAGGTGCAGCGGCAATTGTCAAAACTTCGCCGATGTTGCTGCCCAAAATGTACTTAATAAAGCGGCGAATGTTGGTATAAACGACTCGCCCTTCTTCGGCGGCGGCGACAATAGTTGCGAAGTTGTCGTCGAGGAGTACCATATCGCTAGCTTCTTTACTGACATCGGTGCCGGTAATCCCCATTGCAATGCCGATATCGGCTTGTTTCAAGGCGGGCGCGTCGTTAACTCCGTCGCCTGTCATGGCGACAAATTTGCCTAAACTTTGCAAAGCTTGGACAATCCGCAATTTGTGTTCGGGGGAGACGCGGGCGTAAACGCTGACGTGTTCGACTTGTTGTTTTAGTTGTTCTTGACTGAGCTTTTCTAATTCTTGACCGGTGAGAACTCGATCGCCCTCTGTCGCAATACCTAAATCGTAGGCGATCGCCTGTGCCGTCAACTGGTGATCTCCTGTAATCATCACCACCCGAATCCCTGCATCGCGGCACTTCACCACGGCTTCCCGTACTTCCGGGCGCGGCGCGTCAAGCATACTGACGAGTCCCAGCCAAATCATCTCTTGTTCGCTGATTTCCTCGGAACCTTCGGGCGGCACGTTTTCCCAGATTTTGTATGCAAACCCGAGGACTCGCAAACCCCCGCTTGCCATGTTATTGTTTTCGGCGAGGATGCGATCGCGCATTTCCTGGTTTAAAGGTTGTACTCGATCGCCGACTATAATTCCTTGACAGCGCTCCAAAGTCAACTCGGGAGAACCTTTCGTCAGCATCAAATAATTCTGCTGCTGTCCGTTTGGTGCGGGAAAGCCCGAATGTCCCGAATGTCCGGGTACTTCGCAAATTACGCTCATCCGCTTGCGTTCGGAAGAAAAAGGAAACTCCGCCGTGCGCGGCAGCAATTGAGACTGTTTTTCCCTATAAATGCCTGCTTTTCCCGCTAAAGATAGCAGAGCTCCTTCCGTAGGATCGCCCAAAATCTTCCATTCTTGCTGTTCGTGCTGCAATACTGCGTCGTTGCAAACTGCACAAGCAATTAATAAAGATTCGAGTTCTGGATATTCTTCTAAATTATTAATTTGGGTCGAGGTATGCCGATCGGTAAAATCTCCGATCGGGGCATAGCCGTCGCCTGCAACACTGATAGTGCAGTCGCCTGTAGATAGTAGCTGCACTACCATTTTATTTTGAGTCAGAGTACCTGTTTTGTCGGAACAAATGGTTGTTACCGAACCCAAAGTTTCTACAGCCGGCAGTTTGCGAATTAGAGCGTTTCGCTTCACCATCCGCCTAGTTCCCAGCGCCAAAGTAACTGTGACGACGGCCGCAAGTCCTTCGGGAACGACAGCCACAGCCATGCTGAGAGAAACTTCTAACAATTCTTCAAATCTGCTGGTATCGAACCCAATGCTGCCGTTGTTGAAGGTAATCATCCCACCGATGACGACAATTGCCACTAAGCCTAGGGCGCCGGAGACTAGAACATTTCCCAACTGTCCCATCCGCTGTTGTAGGGGAGTTGGTTCGGTTTCTACTGACTGAAGCATGGCGGCAATTTTGCCCAATTCCGTTTGCATTCCGGTGTTGGTGACGATCGCCTTGGCCCGTCCCTGAACAACTTCTGTCCCCTGAAAAATCAGGTTGAGTCGATCGCCCAACGAAGCATCTTCGGGAAGTTCGAGATCGGCTTGTTTGGTAGCTGCGATCGCTTCTCCCGTCAAAGCAGATTCTCTGACTTGCAGGTTGGAAGCTTCGATCAAGCGCCCGTCTGCTGCTATTTTTACCCCAGCCTCCAACAGCATCACGTCTCCGGGTACGAGTTCCTTGGCTGCGATTTCCGAAGTTTTGCCGTCCCGCAGGACTCGGACTAGGGGGGAAGAGAGGTTTTTGAGGGCTGCGAGGGCTTTTTCGGCACTTTGCTCTTGGAAATAGCCGAGAATGCCGTTGAGTATGACGATCGCAAAAATGGCGATCGCATCTTTCGGAAAAGTATTTGACCTGATATCTAAGAATGCAGAAACCACCGCCACACCTATCAGCATCAACAACATGATGTTGGTGAACTGATCGACAAAAATCGACCAAGCACTGCGGCCTCCTGTTTCTTCGAGTTCATTGGGGCCGTATTGCTGCAAGCGTTCGGACACCTGTTGGCTGCTCAAGCCCCCGTCTTTGTTACTGCTTAGCTGCTGGAGGGTTTTATCAATTGGTACGGTGTGCCAAGAAGATGGAGAATTTGAAGACATAAATTACGATCGAGCATGGGGCAATTAGGGGACTGCGGCCGAACAAGTTACAGCCGATGAATGTGGCTGATGGCAGTAAAAGAGTTTTTAGTTTTGAGTTCTGAATCAAAAACTGCTGAACTTGAGACTCGTATTGGGCCCCGGTTCGATGCCGAGAGAGCAGGAAGCTGTCAACTTCACTGCGTCTGGCGGCTCTCTCGCACCGTTTGTAGACCTACCGCTGATAGCACTTATCCACCTTACAACTAAAAATTAGCAATTTCTCCGGCTTTTACCCAAGACCCAGCGGCTGAGTTTTGTCTTTAAATGGTGATATTTCGTTCAAAAGCTGAGGTTGTGCCGATCGCCCTGCCAATCTGTTGGATTTTACCAACACCACATTCTGCCGACATCCTGCATCGGACATAATTTTTGCTTTTTTCCCTATTCCCCCGGGCTTGTTTTAGCAAAACTTAAATTTTGTTAACTTTTCTTCACTATTCGGCTTTGCCCTGGGAAAGCCAACAGAGGCGATCGGCCCACGGGACAATTCAGGGCGATGGCAGAGTGACAAAAAGGGCGATCGAAGCCAACTCTAGACTTATGTTGTGCTGCATTTGAATTCTATATTTCAAGGGATCGAAACTCGTCAAATCCTTTCCCTGTCTGCCCTAATCCCCGAATCCCATCGGATTTTCTCCCCATCGAACCCTCGAATATCACAGACAATCTCTCGATCGGCAGTTTACCGCTGCAATCTGGCATCTATCCCAGGGATTAGATTTGCCACCACTTGCCCCACATCGATTTACCTTCTCACAGAAATAAGTTTTCGTAATAATTTGTAATAAACAAAGAGGAACCAGCATTGTATAAAGGTTATCAGAGGGTTGAAACGACAGGCGAAAGTTAACAAAAACACTGATTGACAAGGTTTGTCGCATCTCATAAAAGATGTAAAATTTTCTAAGGTTTCTTAAATGTCCGTTGCAATGTCACAATAGTGAAGGTAGCGGAAAGGGAGAGATCGAGCCGGCCAGCGCAGTAGCTGGCGTCAACCTTCAACCCTTGCAGGCCCAACAGCCTGAACAAATTTAACTTAACGGTTTTATACCGCAACCAAACTCAATTAACTCAAAGTAGGAGAGTTCGTTCATGTTTGACGCATTTACAAAAGTGGTTTCCCAAGCAGACGCTCGCGGCGAATTTTTGGCTGCTGGCCAACTAGATGCTCTCAGCAGCATGGTTTCTGACGCCAACAAGCGGATTGACGCAGTAAACCGCATCACCGGTAACGCATCCACAATCGTCGCTAATGCAGCTCGCTCTTTGTTTGCTGAACAGCCTCAGTTGATCGCCCCCGGTGGCAACGCATACACCAGCCGCCGCATGGCAGCTTGCTTGCGCGACATGGAAATCATCTTGCGCTACGTAACCTACGCCACATTTGCAGGCGACGCCAGCGTTTTGGACGATCGTTGCTTGAACGGTCTGCGCGAAACATACCAAGCTCTGGGAACTCCAGGTGCATCCGTTGCAACCGGCGTACAAAAAATGAAAGAAGCAGCGATCGCGCTTGCTAACGACCCCAACGGCATTACCCGTGGTGATTGCAGCTCGCTGATGTCCGAAATCGGCAGCTACTTCGACCGCGCAGCTAATGCAGTCGGCTAAAAATAGCGAGCCCGAACATTTCTTCCTGTAAAGAAGCGAGCGATCGCATTATTTGCAAGCAATCATTTTGGTACAAACAAAACAAAACATTAGGGAGACACCAGAACAATGAAAACCCCTTTGACTGAAGCAGTAACCGCCGCCGATTCTCAAGGTCGCTTCCTGAGCAGCACCGAATTGCAAGTAGCCTTCGGTCGTTTCCGCCAAGCAGCAGCAGGTTTGGAAGCAGCCAAGTCTTTGAGCGCCAACTCTGCGCGCTTGATCGACGGTGCAGCTCAAGCTGTGTACAACAAGTTCCCGTACACTCAACAAATGCAAGGGCCAAACTACGCTTCTACCTCAACCGGTAAAGCTAAGTGCTCCCGCGACATCGGCTACTACCTGCGGATGGTAACCTACTGCTTAGTTGCAGGCGGCACAGGTCCAATGGATGAGTACCTGATTGCAGGTATTGACGAAATCAACCGGACATTTGAATTGTCTCCTAGCTGGTATGTTGAAGCTCTCAAGTACATCAAAGCCAACCACGGTTTGAGTGGCGATGCTGCAACTGAAGCCAATTCCTACCTCGACTACGCAGTCAACGCTCTAAGCTAGATTTGCGTGATGCCCGGAAATGTAAGCTGCTGTTAGCTTGAGTGTTAACTGTTGTTTACGATTCCGGGCATCTGCGATCTTAGCGGAGTCTTCCAAATACTTTTTTCAGAACTTTTTAGTTTTTCAAGCATGAAAAGCAGAAAAGTTAGGAATAAAAGCATTTGAAAAAGCGAGACGAGTAGAACTGCGCCCTCGGTGGACGCAAGACGATGCGAAAGCAGTAATTTGTGTCGCTTACAGCCAAGTTTTCGGTAACGAGTATTTAATGTCGAGCGAACGAGTTACCAGTGCCAAATCTTTCCTGCTGGAAGGGCAGATTTCAGTTAAAGATTTTGTGCGGGAGTTCCTGAGTCCGAAACTTATAAAAAAAGTTCGGCAAGCGGAAAACGAGCGAGTCTTTAGACCTTCCATGAAAGCGGCACGGGCGGTTTTAACCGCCGTGAATCTTTCTTGATTTTTCACATTTTTAGCAGTGTAAAAAGGGCTTTTGCCGTTACACTCTATTGTTGGGATGGATACACAGGTGCAAACCTGAGAAGCAAATTCCTACCATATATTAAAGGTACGCGGGGACTCTCGCGTTACCAAGGGCTTAGCCCCTTAAACGCTTGAGGAGCTTGCCCAAAGGCAAGGATAGCAGCCCACCATTTTTTGGTAAGAGGATTGCGCCCAGGAACCCTAGCAATAGGGATATTAAGAACGAAATTTCTTAAGAATCTCAGTCGCGAAGAGCGCTGAGAGTGTCAACGGAAAAAGTTTTTTGAATCGAAGGTTCGGCGGCTAAGTTTTCACCCCAAGTGCGGTGTAGAACTACCGAATATCTCGTGTCTTACGATCGACTTTCGACCCGCTTGCAGCAAATCAACAAACGTGGTGGCAAAGTGGTAAGTATTACCACAGCTTAAAGTTTGTATGTAAAGATGTTTTTTGAAACGTCTTTAGCAAATTAGGATTAATTGATGTGTACATACAAGCTGCGCCGGGAGTGCACCCAAATTTGACACATCTTGGCCTTAGTCCTAAAAATCTCAAGTTCAACCAAGCTTTAAATTTTTGTTATTAATTTAGGAGAAAATCTGGTGGCTATTTCCACAGCAGCGTCCAGACTGGGAACATCCGCATTGAGCGATGCGCCGAAGGTAGAATTGCGCCCGAACTACACCAAAGACGACATTGAAACTGTGATTCGTGCAGTTTACCGTCAGGTGCTGGGCAACGACTATTTGATGAAATCCGAGCGCCTGACAAGTGCTGAATCTCTCCTGCGAGACGGCAGTTTAACGGTGCGAGAATTTGTGCGGGCAGTGGCAAAATCGGAACTGTACAAAACCAAGTTTTTGTACAGCAGCTTCCAAACTCGGACGATCGAACTAAACTACAAACACTTGCTCGGTCGCGCTCCCTACGACGAATCTGAAGTAATTTATCACTTAGATTTGTACCAAACAGAAGGCTACGATGCTGATATTGATTCTTACATCGATTCAGTAGAGTATCAAGAAAGTTTCGGTGATAATATCGTCCCTTACTACCGGGGCTTTAACACTCAGACAGGTCAAAAAACCGTTGGTTTTACCCGGATGTTCCGGCTATATCGCGGCTATGCCAACAGCGATACATCTCAACTCGAAGGAAATAACTCCCGCTTAGCTGTCGAATTAGGCACTAACAGCGCTACTGCTGTAGTTGGGCCTTCTGGTGGCAACGAAGGTTGGGCATACCGGTCTTCGACACAAAACGTAACTCCCAGCAGCGGTTTTGGTGGTGCGGCAGCTTACGGTAAAGAAGGGCGGCTTTTCCGCGTTGAAGTGTCGGGCATTCGGACGGGTGGCTATCCCAGGGTGCGCCACAGCAGCAAGGCGTTTATCGTACCTGGTGAGGATTTGTCCTCGCAAATGCAGAAATTTCAACGCTTGGGCGGGAAAATCGCCAGCATTACTCCAATTTAGTCGTTAGTCATCAGTTATTAGTGCTGTCCCCGCTCGCGAACAGTAGTCATCGGTCGTTAGTCATTAGTAAATTTACTAGAGATTAATGGCCATTGGCTAAGGTCTAATAGCTAGTGTAATCCGACTAGATGCAGAAATCAATTTTTTATGATTGTCCGGTTCTGTGCGATCGCAGAATCATTGCCTGCATCATCGTCGGATCATAATTAATAGCAAAGTCCGCTAGAACGGGCGATTTTAATCGCCGAGTTTCCCCAACCCGCGCAGGCGGGTTTCGTTTGTCTAGACGCGATTTCAATCGCCGAGTTTCCCCAACCCGCGCAGGCGGGTTTTGTTTGTCTAGCAGCGATTTCAATCGCCGATTTCCCTAATCACTATGAATTATGACTATGAATTATGATGAATCCGACTCACCACCAGCGGGTGTAGCTGAGGGCGAGTCTTTAACAATAGAACAGGCGATCGCAAATTTGCACTCCCAAGACTACAGTCTCCGCTATTATGCTGCTTGGTGGGTAGGCAGATTTCGAGTCAAGGAACCCGCAGCAATTGCAGCTTTGATTGCCGCCTTGCAAGAAGAATCAGAACAGACAAAAATCGGCGACTATTCCCTACTGCGAAATGCGGCACGAGCTCTAGGAAAATTGGGCGATAAACAAGCCTTGCCGGCGCTAACTCGCTGTTTGGAATGCGCGGATTATTACGTGCGGGAAGCGGCGGCTCAAGCTCTAGAAATGCTGGGCGATCGCGATTCCATTCCACCGCTGATGAAACTCTTAGATGGGGGCGTAGCTGTAGCCCTGCGAGTGCCTGGAAAATCGCACCTCGTGCAGCCTTACGACTCGGTAATTGAAGCTTTGGGTACGCTGGAAGCGACAGAGGCAATACCGCTAATTTCACCTTTTTTAGAGCATTCTGTGGAGCGGGTGCAGTACGCTTCGGCGCGAGCGATGTATCAGTTGACTGGCGATCGCATTTACGGAGAGCGGTTGGTAACTGCTTTGAATGGGGATAATTTGCAGTTGAGGCGATCGGCTTTGATGGACTTGGGGGCGATCGGCTATTTACCCGCAGCGCCAGCTATTGCTGAAACTTTAGCTGAAAATAGCATGAAATTGATTGCGCTAAAAGGAGTTTTGGAGCATCACCTCAATCAACAAGTATTACTATCTTTGTCAGATGAAGCTATCCAAGTTATGAACTTAATGGATAGTTTACTTTGAAAAAAATTCGTTCATAACTGCAATAGAATTGCTTTAGCGATTCTTAATTGTCTGGCGTATATTTAGGACATAGCAGATTTCAGGACACAGCGCCGTGCTCTTTCCCTACCCCCTATCTGTATTTCAGGCAGTTGAGAACTACTATTTTCTCCCTTTTATTCGGGTGAACCGATGGCTGATGATTTGATGGAATTAAAAACGAGGCTTTAGGTACGAATTTTTATAAATTTCAGTAAAAATACTGAGGTTTATAGCTGTAGTTGGTGAAATAGCTCGTGTTAAAATAATATTACCATCTGCATAAGTCCTCAGTTAAAAAAGTTTTGGTTTTGACTCCGGGCGATCGCGGAATGCTGGGAGATGGTTGTGTAGCAGCTAGAAGTATAAATCGGGTGATTCACCATGAGCAACGATCCTTTTGAAGTCCAGGTGCAACATTTTGCAGTGCTGAAGTCTAAGTATCAAGCAACAAAATATGAAGATTCATCTCCCTCTAGTCTTCTCTATCTCATTCTGCGAAAAGCTGATTTAGAATTTGAAATTACCGACTTCGAGTGGAATTGGTTATTAGAGCATGAGCTTTTGGAAACAATAGAAGCTATCGAGCAAGAGCCACTACGTAAGGCTGAAGAACCAAGAAAACTAGATGCTAAATTTTCTCAACTCAAGTCTAAGTTCAAAGTAACCAGACATCGCGATTTACGGCTATCCAGTCCTTTGTATCCTATCCTTTGGAAACTTGACTCAGAAAATAAGCTAACTGACTTAGAAGTTAAATACCTGCAAGAACAGGGGCTTACTGAAATAGTTGCTATTGTTGAAGAGATGGCGCGATTTGCTGCACTAAAGGCTAAGTACCGAGCAACTCAATATCCAGATTGTTCACTGGATAGCCCCTTGTATCAAATCCTCAAGCAACTGGATGCAGGAGAAATATTAAGTGATGTAGAGGCTAACTGGCTTGTCAATAACAAACTGGTGGATACTCTCGAAATTTTTGGGCAACAAAAAGCTGTATGGGAAGCTGAATTTGCCCAACTCAAGGATAAGTACAAAGCTAGTGAATACCCAGAAACATCTGCATCAAGTCCGCTCTATCAAGTCCTGAAAAATCTTGAGGTAGATCAGCAGTTGAGCGAGTCAGAACTTAACTGGCTGGAAGAGCATCAACTTAGCGAAACGCTTAATCTTGTTTTGGAGATAGAACAGACACGACACTTTGCTGAACTGAAAGTTAAGTATAAAGCTAATGAATCTGAGGATTCATCCCTCTCTAGCCATCTGTATAAAGTTCTTAAAAAAATTGATTTAGACAATCAGCTAGGTGAGCAGGATATTAACTTTCTTAAAAAGCGTAAACTGACTGAGACAATTACTCTTGCGCTTGACAAATATGCGGCTATTCTCAAGTCTAAGATCAAATCGGGAGAGCAGTTAAGTGAGGCTGATATTGATTGGTTGCAAAAGAATGGACGTGAGGATATAATTACTTTTGCACAAGAAAAGAAATTTGCTGCTCTCAAGGTCAAGTATCGGATTATAGATCGTGATTTCCCCTTCGATCCGTTTTACGCAATTATGGTAAAATTGGAGAAAGAAGAGCGTCTAGATCCTGTGTTAGTTGTTCAGTTAATACAACAAAAACTTTTAGCTAGTCATGGAAGGATTGCTATAGCGTACCACAGGCTTGAAGCGTGTTTCTATGAGCAGGAATATGAGCGCACTGGAAACAAATGGAACTTGCCCAACGCCAGCAGTCATTGGCGCAAGGCAGATGAACCAAACAGTGCATTGAAGGTGACAGAAAATCTGGACTTCGACCAAATCAAAGAAAATAAGCTCAAGTCAGCTTTGCTAACAACGAGGGGCGGTGCTTTCCGAGATATTCATAAACTAGGTGATGCTGAAAAGTGCGCGCTCAAAGCTATTGAGTATCAGCCTCAGAGTCATCATCCTTACACTTTGATGGGAGCTATTTGTTTTGAGCGGAGTCAATTTTCAGAGGGTGAGCGTTGGTTTAAGGAGGCAATTAAACGCGGTGCTGAATCAGAAGATATAGATTCCGAACTCAAGCAGGTTGTCAAAAATACTAAGGATGAGAATAAGCGTCGGCAAGTTGTGGAATATCTGCTTAAAAAAGATCCGCAGCGCTATGCTTGGGCTAAGGCTTATAGGAAGCGTCAAGAGGGTGAGGATGCACAGCGCAAGAATTCCTAGCGCAGGTATGGAGTCGAGTTTTTGGCGAATTCGACTCTTTAACCAAGATTGTCCTATTTCGAGCTGGGGAAGCTTTTCAAGTTAATCACCGCTCCTTACCCACGCAACAAAAAGTTCGATCGCGCGATCGACCCAACATACAATTACAATGGTCACGGTAAATACTATAAATAAATGGCATTAGAACTAATTCGCGCCGTCGAACAAGCAGATTCTTCCGAAGGCTTGTTAAACGCAGTCAAAGCACTGGCGGCTGCTGACTCAAAAGCAGCAATTCCTACCTTAATTACAGTCCTCGGCTACAACAACCCAGGTGCCGCCGTGGCCGCCGTTGACGGACTAATTCAACTCGGAGAACCTGCGGTGCTGCCGCTGCTAGAACAGCTTGACGGCTACAATTACGGAGCGAGAGCTTGGGCTGTTCGGGCTTTGGCGGGAATTGGCGATCCTAGGGGTTTAGAGATTTTGCTGGATGCGGCGGCGAATGACTTTGCTTTGAGCGTGCGGCGGGCGGCGGCTAGGGGTTTGGGGACGATTTGCTGGGAATTGATGCCGACAGAACAAGTTTTAGAGGCTCAAAATCGCACTGTGAAAACGCTGCTGCAAGCGTCCCGAGATCCGGAATGGGTGGTTCGCTACGCAGCGGCGGGAGGTTTGCAAGCTTTGGCTGGTGCTGCGACTGTTAAACCGGATTGGTTAGCGGAAGTTTCGGCAAAACTTGAGGAAATAGCCCAAAGCGATGAAACTTTGGCAGTTAGAGCCCGGGCTTTGCTTGCTAAGGAAAAATTGTCATTTGGCTAGGGTTTGGGCGATCGTCTCTTCCAAGTCCCTTTGTGTGAGAGTGGTTAATATAAAGACTTCTTGTACGGTTTTGCCCTGTCTGGCAATGATTTTAAATCCCCCGCGAATGGGCACTGACACTCTTAATGTCATGTGGGGGATGTGTCCTTTAACTTTGTTAATGACACCTGGGGTAACGGTTTGAATGCCCATTCTGAGAGTCAGGCGCTCTAAAATTGGTATCAAACCGGGAAGGTGGGTAGAGTGATTCCAAACTAGGCGGCCTTTGGGTTGTGCCTTCATGACTTTTTTACCAAATCAACATACCCAGTCTAAGTCACCTCCGGCTGGAACCAATTTGATATTCCCTGAATTTATGTATCAGTAATGTTACTGCGGGCGTCATTGGGAGCAAAGCGATGCAATCTCAAAGCGAGATTTTTGATTCCTGGCGCGCGAGCTGAGATTTGAGCGCGCGGAATTGTCTTGTATTTTTTGATATTTTGGGTTGGTAACTGTCGGTTTTTCTAGTTGAGTTGCGATCGCCCCGAGGATTTCTGTCATGCTGCAAGGTTTCTTGAGATAGCCGTCTGCTTTGAGTTCGAGGGCTTTTTCCATTTCGGAGGCTGTCAGAAAAATAAACGGAATGCTGGCGGTTACAGGGTGCGATCGCAAAATCGCGAAAACTTCAAAGCCGTTGAATTCCGGCATCATGACATCAGACAAGATTAGATCGGGAATTTGGGCGATCGCTAACTCGACACCAAGTTTTCCGTTTTCGGCGCCGACAGCTTCAAAATCGCCCAAGTTCAGAATTTCTAAAACGGTTTCTCGGATTAAGTTATTGTCTTCAATTACTAATATTTTTGGCATTTGTTGGGTCTGGCTATTTATTTTGTTTGTATTTCTATGTGATAATTTTCCCAGATGGCTGTTAATAAATTCAATAGGGTTATTGCAAAAAACCGTTTTTTATGGGTTAAGTGCTCTCTCGTCTCCGCTGGTATCGCAAGTGTTAAAAATCTCCGGTAAAACTCTGCCATTGAAACCGTTAGAGAGTCAAAGTCTCCTCCCATCAGAGGGAGACTAAAGAATCAAGAGGATACCAAAACAGTAATTAGTATCATTTGTTACACGGTATCTAAGTTCTATAAAAATTGTTCAGTCGCGCGGCGGATTAAGTTTTTTTCAAAAATAATTGGTTGAAAGCCTCTCCCTTTGAGGGAGAAATAAAAATCAGACTATTCATTACTCGAATCCTCGGACTTCTAGGTAGAGGTCGCTCTCAAACTGTCAACTGTCAACTGTCAACTGTCAACTGTTGAACAAATCCTGGTTTACTACCAGGCGAGCATCGAGAATCTCACTTTTGTAAAAAAATACAAAACTGAGATGCTCCGACTACTGAACGCTGATTTTTCTCCTCTCTCTATTCAACAATAGAGGGGTTTTTAACCCGGATTTTGCACTAAGCTGTTGTGCATTTAAATTGTATATTTCGAGTACCGAACAACAATCGTCAAATCCTGTCCTTATCGGACTCTGAATTACCATACACAATCTAGATGCACAACAGCTTACTCGACTCGATCGGAGTTCGCGTTAGCCGTGCAGCGGCGAAGATAATCGTTGAAATGCTCTTGTTCTTCGCTGCTAAAGTCGGACAAGATTTGTGCTTCAATCTCATTGGCAATACGATCGCCCTCGCGCAGCAGTGCTTCACCACTCGGGGTAATGTAGCTTTTGACCGATCGACCCCGCGAAGGTGCGCGGCGAAAAATTAGCCCTGCTTGTTCCAAACGTTGCAACATGGTTGCTACCGCTTGGGGACTCACGCGGGCAAAGCGGGCGATGTCCGCACCGTTTGCCCCCGGATGTTCCCGCAAAATTCGCAGCGTGTCCCACTGCGGCCCGCTCAGCCCGTAGGCCGAGAGCCTTGTCTCGAAAGCAGCGTTAACTGCCCAGTAGCTTTGCAGAAAATTGATGATTGTGGACTTATTGGAGGATTGATTCACTTCGACTTCGTGCTTGAGGCAAGCTGTGACGGGCATTTATCTTACATTCTGACTTTTTTTGCACAAAGTTTCTGATTCTGGTTGCATATCTCAATATGTTGATATATGATGGCAAATATCAACATATTGAGATACGTCGAGTTCCTGTTAAGGCTGCATTCCGCGCGCAGATGCCGCCTGAGGATTGCTCGCAACCAGAATCCACATGAACCTTAACTTACTGTCAAAGTCAAGTAGATGGACGATCGCCCCAATCTTAGCCGCGATTGCGATTACAGGCGGAGGGGCTTTCTATGCAATCCAGCAGTTTGGGCCGACGAGTAAACCCTCTGAATTAGCACCGACGCTTCCCATCCCGAAGCAAGTTGTGACTTTGGGGCGTTTAGAACCGGTGGGCGAAGTAATTCGCGTGTCGGTACCAGCGGTGATGAGCAACGATCGCATATCTCAACTGCTGGTGCAGCGGGGCGATCGGGTTGAGGCCGATCGGGCGATCGCAGTTATGGACTCGCGCGATCGGCTGGAAGATGAAGTGCAACAAGCCAAAGAACAAGTTAATATCGCTCGCGCAAAGCTAGCTCAAGTTAAAGCAGGAGCGAAACCGGGCGAAATTGCAGCGCGGCGGGCAACGGTTTCTCGCTTGCAAGCAGAACTTGCAGGACAAATTAGCGCTCAGCGAGCCGAAATTGCTCGTTTGACGGCTCAATTGGAAGGGGAAAGTACGGCTCAGGAAGCGGCGATCGATCGCTTGCGAGCCGAACTGCAAGGACAGAAACAAGCTTTGAAGGCAACAGTCGATCGAGTTGGGGCGGAGACGCGAAATGCTCGATCGGACTTGCAGCGCTACGAATCGCTGTACCGAGAAGGCGCTGTTTCTAGTCAAGAAGTCGATCGCAAACGCCTGAGTGCGGAAACTTCCGCGCAACAATTTTTGGAAAGTCAAGCAAATCGATCGAGGGCGATCGCAACTTTGGCAGAACAAATTAATGAAGCCAAAGCCAACCGAGACAAAACAATCGCAACTTTGGCAGAACAAATTAATGAAGCCAAAGCCAACCGAGACAAAACAATCGCAACTTTGGCAGAACAAATTAACGAAGCCAAAGCAACGCTTTCACAAACAGCAGAAGTTCGCTTCACCGACGTACAAGCAGCAGCAGCAGAAGTTAGCAACGCTCGTGCCTCTCTCAAACGCGCTGAAACTTCCTTAACAAAAGCCTACATCCGCACTCCCGCAGCAGGTCGCATTCTCGAAATTTACGCCAAACCGGGAGAAGTTGTTGGCTCAAAAGGTATCGCCGATTTGGGTCAAACCGATCGAATGCAAGTAGTTGCAGAAGTCTATCAAACTGATATCAGCAAAATTCGTACTGGTCAAAAAGTTATTATTACCAGTCAATCATTCAGTGGTGAAATATCTGGAATAGTTAGACAAATTGGACTGCAAGTTACTCAGCAAGAAATTAGCAGCAATACACCTGGAGAGAATCTAGACCGTCGAGTAGTAGAAGTCAGAATTAACCTGAATGCTGAAGGTAGTAAGCGAGTTGCAGATTTGACTAACTTGCAAGTTCAGGTAGCCATTGATTTTTAGCTTTTCCATGAATATCAACTCATCAACTTTAACAAAAATGCTAAAATCTTTTCGCAGAACACCCCTAGCATGGCTTCAGGTCAAACGAGAAAAACAGCGACTTGCTGTAGCCTTGGCAGGAATTGCTTTTGCTGATGTCTTGATGTTTGTCCAACTCGGACTCAATGATACACTCTACGAATCTGCCGCTAGCATTCAAAACCTATTACACGGCGATTTATTCCTAATCAATCCCATATCTGAAACCGTAGTATCACTGAAATCTTTTCCCAAAGAACGGCTATATCAAGCAGCAGGCTTTGAGGCCGTCAAATCAATCAATCACGTATACATGGGTAGCTCTCAATGGCAAAATCCCGAACAAAAAGAACAGGAACGCATAGTTTTAACTATTGGATTAGACCCAGCAAAATCAGCATTTAACTTACCAGAAGTGAATCAGCAAGCCGATCGAATTAAACCTTTAGATCGAGTGCTTTTTGACAGAGCTAGTCGCGCTGAATTTGGAGATATTACCAGTCTTTTCAAGCAATCCAATCCGCTCTCCGTACAAGTTAATGACAGACAGCTATGGGTTACAGGATTATTTAATCTTGGAGTATCCTTTGGGGCTAGCGGTACTATGTTTGTCAGTGATTCTACTTTTTTACATCTATTTCCCGATCGCAGATCCGATCGAATAGATGTCGGTTTAATCGAATTACAGCCGGGCGCAAACCTCAAGCAACTGCAAGCAGCACTCCGAAACCACTTGCCAGCCGATGTTTTGGTACTGACGCGCACTGAATTTGGCGATCGCGAAAAGAAATATTGGTCTAGCAGTACCCCAACCGGCTTTATTTTTGGATTTGGAACAGTGATTGGTTTTATTGTCGGGATTGTGATTGTTTATCAGATTCTCTATTCCGACGTATCCGATCACTTACCTGAATACGCTACCCTCAAAGCGATGGGCTACAGCGATTCTTACTTAGTTGGTATCCTGATTCAAGAATCTTTGATTCTGGCATTTTTGGGTTTTATACCAGGATTTATTCTTTCATCTGGATTGTATGTGATTGCTGGAATTGCTACCCTATTGCCGATTGGCATGACTTTTAATCGAGCTATTTTAGTGCTGGTTTTAACTATTATCATGTGTACCGTTTCTGGCACTGTTGCTATGGGCAAATTGCAGGGAGCCGATCCGGCTGATATTTTCTGAAATATTCCCACCATCAAAGTGTTTGTATTTAGGAGTTTATTTCTCAGATTCCGGAAATCTGAATTACTCGCTAAAAATTGACTTGTAACTTCATGTATTCTTTCTGAGATTTATCGCAATGATGCAAAATTTAAATCCCTCAAATCAGATTGATGTATCGGCATCAAATAAGCCTGTAATTTCTGCTTGCAACCTAAATCACTACTTTGGCGATGGAGAACTTCGCAAACAGGTTTTATTTGAAATAAATCTCGATATTAATCCAGGTGAAATTGTGATTATGACCGGGCCTTCGGGTTCTGGAAAAACAACTTTACTAACGTTGATGGGAGGTTTGCGATCGGCACAATCTGGTAGCCTGAAAATTCTTGAACAGGAGATTTGCGGTGCAAGCAAGCAGCAAATGATGTATTTGCGGCGCCAGATAGGTTATATTTTTCAGGCACATAACTTGCTGACTTTTTTAACTGCCAAGCAGAACGTCCGAATGTCTCTGGAATTGCACGACGATCGCCTGGGAGAAGATATCGATCGAATGTCTGCTAATATTCTTGAAGAAGTTGGGCTGGGACATCGCATTGATTACTATGCGGACAATCTTTCTGGAGGACAAAAACAGCGCGTAGCCATTGCCAGGGCTTTGGTAAGTCGTCCCAAGATTATTTTAGCTGATGAACCAACTGCTGCACTTGATAAAAAGTCGGGTCGAGATGTGGTAGAAATGATGCAGAAGCTGGCTAAGCAACAGGGTTGCACAATTTTGTTAGTAACGCACGATAACCGGATTTTAGATATTGCCGATCGCATTGTTCTGATGGAAGATGGTCGTCTGACCAAAGATAATGCTTTGTAAAGTTACTATTCACAAACTTCTGGCGATCGGGTAGAATACAGCTTAATACCGTTCAGTTAAGACCGATCGCCCCTAACCCCTCTTAAAAAGGGTGGGACAAGAACTTGCTCAAAGTCCCCTACTACCAACGGTATTTAGGGGATATCCGGGGGAGCAACAGTGTTAAATGAACTTTATTGAAATATAACTTGGTATATCACGATTTTTTGAGGAAAAGGATATGTCAGAATTTTTAGACTTTCTCAGACATCAGTTTGCCTACGTTGCCATTGGCGAATTTAAACCAGGAAAATTCAAAGAAGCCGAAGAACTTTTTGGCAAAGCGGTTGCGACTTATGCCACAGGTTTTAAGGGAGCATACCTGCTGCAATTGCCCAATACAGACAAAGGTATTGCCATCATTTTTTGGGAAAGCGTAGAAGAGATGGCTGCCAATCAAAGCGAATCTTATCAGCAAATATTGAAGCAGATGACGCCTTTGTTTGCAAAAATTCCCGACACTGATGTTTATGAAATTGTCAGTGAAATTAAGCAGAAAAGTGAATAATTAAAAATTTGGCAATCGGCGCGTCATTCCCATTCCCATCGGCGTCTTGCGCCCGACTCCGCTGTAAAGTGCAAAATCTGCTAAAGCGTTAATTTGCTTGACAGCAAGCGGATTGACATCTCCCATAATTCGGTAACTAACCTCGCCGACGCAACCAATAAATTTACTGCGAGAATCCGTACAAACTTCGGTGCGGATATCGAAGAAACTGGGAAAAATAGCTTCTGTGAAAGTAGATTCGATCGCAATTTCGCTATACTTGTTCCAACGATTTGCCAAACTGCCAAACACACTTTCTCTACTTGGCATCGCACTATCGTACACGCCTTGCCGAAAATTAGTAGGAGTGCAGAAGGTAAACGCAATTTGGCGCTCAGTTTCCGAAGCTTTGTCAAACAATTCGGCGTAACTGGAAAAGTTTACCCACGGCTGGTTTGCAGTGGGTTGGCTGACAATGTTAGTCACGTACAAATCTGTCGGGCCCAGATGCCACGGGCGCTCGAAGTTGAGTTGCTGCCACAGTTGAGTTAGGCGATCGAACAAACCGTCATCCAGCAGAGAAATGCGCCACCAAATCGCTGTATTTTCCCCAATTGCTTGCTTGTGTTCCCACTGTAGGGCCTGCAAAATAGTGCGCGCAGCCGGAGGCAAAACTCTCTTTTGTGGCTGTGGGTTGCTAGTTTTGTAAGTTTCTTTTCTGCTTACTTGGAAAGGGCTTAATGTGAAAGCTTTTTCGTTTGATTGGTCGTGCAGGTACGCGCTCAAATCGCTGTCTACAGCACTCACAAGGTTGAGAAATAAGGCGTGGAGATGCCGTCCCGTTAAAAATTGGGATGGGATTGGTGCAACTGGCAGTAGGTTTAAAATCAGGCTGTGAGGCATCTTTTAATTATATAGCTTTTTTCAAAAAAATAAGTTAGGATTTTAGATTTTAAATTTAAGATTTGTATCTATTCACGATGGTTTATGGTAAGGGCAAGCTAGAAAATATTGCGAAGATTCAATATCCGCCGCTCGCAGTAACTTCTGTAGCAGAATACATTGGTCAAGTAGGATTATAACTGAGGTCTTGCACCATTCCCAATTAGCTTTTTAGGAACGGGCTAGAAGCCCATTCCACAAGAAATCCATTCTTTGTGGAACAGGCATCTTGTCTGTTATTCAGAATGGTACAAGATGTGAGATTATAATCGACTTCAAACCCTAGTCAACCATTTTGAATAGACAGAAATTGCATTATCTCCAAAATACCCTGAAATTATCTGCGCTCATCTGTGTTTACCTGCCTGATATTTGGGGTCGATCTAAGCAGATGGGTGAAAAAAAATCTTGGTATGTAACAATTTGATAGGTCGATCGCAAATGACAAGCAGATCCACACAGATAAAGGCAGATAATTTCCTCTCATAATCTATGAAACCACGCAGCTCTGACACTTTTCTCGTTAAAGCAACCCTGCTGCTAGTCAGCACCCTAACCGTGATGGCAGGAGCCACGATCGCCCCTTCCCTCCCAGCAATGCGGCAGCACTTTTCGGCTGTTCCTAATGCCGATTATTGGGTGAGATTGGTGTTGACAGCCCCAGCTTTGTTTATCGCGATCGGTGCGCCGATTGCCGGAATTGCGATCGATCGCTTTGGGCGCAAAGGCTTGCTGGGTTTATCTGTGTTTCTATATGGCTTCGCAGGCAGCTCTGGCTTCCTGTTGGATCAAATTGGACTAATTTTGCTGGGACGGATGCTCCTGGGCTTCAGCGTGGCAGGTATTATGACGACTGCAACCACGCTGATTGCTGATTATTACATCGGTGCGGCTCGATCGCAATTCCTGGGATTGCAAGCAGCTTTCATGGGGTTCGGCGGCATGATTTTTCTCACCCTCGGCGGCTATTTGGCCGATCGCAATTGGCGGCAACCGTTTCTAATTTACCTGATGGCGTGGTTGATTCTACCATTGATTTTGCTGGTACTTCCTGAACCAGATCGCCATCAAGATGCTGTTCAACAAACGGGTGCGATCGCCTCTGAGCCAGTCCCGCGGACGCTGCTACTGACAACCTACGGTATTGCACTGCTTACTCAAATCGTGTTTTACCGAAAAATTGGGTATAAAGCCCCGTCCTTCGCTTGACGGCTTTCTCTTGATTTCTCTTTGAATTTCTCTGAATCTGAGATAAAATACCAGCATGAAAACCCTGAAGTTTAAGCTGTATCAACATAAGCGGAATAGATTTCTCAAACGGTCAATTAACGCCGCCGGAGTTATCTACAACCACTGTATTGCCCTACATAAAAGGTACTACAGAATGTGGGGAAAACACTTAAACTGCTCCAAACTTCAGGCTCATCTAGCCAAACTGCGGAAGCGTAAACCCTTTTGGCAAATAGTAGGCTCTCAAGCAGTGCAGGATATCTGTCAACGCATTGAGAAAGCCTACCAACTATTTTTCAAGCAACATAAAAAGGGGGTAAGACCACCGGGATTCAAAAAAGTTAGAAGATACAAATCCTTCACCCTCAAGCAAGCAGGATACAAATTTCTCTTAGGCAATAGAGTTAGGATTGGAAATCAGGTTTATCAGTATTGGAACTCTAGAGAAATAGAAGGAACAGTCAAAACCTTAACCATTAAGCGCACACCCCTAGGGGAATTATTTATGATGGTGGTTGTTGACCAAGAAATAAGAGAACC
The DNA here is from genome assembly GCF_020737865.1 of Microcoleus sp. PH2017_35_SFW_U_B. Classification (NCBI taxonomy): domain Bacteria; kingdom Bacillati; phylum Cyanobacteriota; class Cyanophyceae; order Oscillatoriales; family Microcoleaceae; genus Microcoleus; species Microcoleus sp. PH2017_35_SFW_U_B. The sequence goes on along the minus strand of NZ_JAEQDE010000055.1, from coordinate 37,479 downwards.
CAAAATCAAATCCGAGACGAGTAGAATCGCTGGATTTGATTTTGGCTTGAAAACCTTTCTGACTATTTCAGATGGAACCAAGATTGAATCCCCCCAATTCCTCAAGCAATCCCTAAACCAGATTAAGCAAGCTAGTCGTCAGCACTCAAGGAAAGTCAAAGGTTCAAATAATCGAGAGAAGGCTAGAAAGAATTTAGTTCGTAAGTATGAAGATGTTTCAAATCACCGTACTGACTGGTTCTGGAAACTAGCCCATCACCTGACAGATAAATTTGATATCCTGTGTTTTGAGACTTTGAGCTTGAAAGGAATGCAAAGGTTATGGGGTAGGAAGATATCAGATTTAGCTTTGGGAGAATTTCTCCAGATTTTAGAATGGGTTGCCCAGAAGAAAGGAAAACTCATTGTTTTTATAGATCGATGGTATCCATCTAGCAAAACCTGTTCTTCCTGTGGTCATGTTCTAGAAAATCTGGATTTATCAGTCAGAGAATGGCGTTGTCCATCTTGTCAGTCTGTGAATGGACGAGATGAAAATGCTGCTAGAAATATTTGTGCGGTTGGGGCATCGACCGCTAAGTTAGGTGATGTTAGACAGGTTTTGCCTGCAATTGCTGTTTGACCTTAGAATCCCCGTGCGTTTACGCCGGGGAGTATGTCAAATGATTCCAGTGCAGATTCCGTTTTATCTTCAGCAGTTAATGGGTGCTAATGCTTCGCAAAGTGGATTGGCGATCGCCCTTGCTACTCTCGCTACTTCGATCAGCGCCCTGAGTTATCAACGCCTGAAAGCTCGTTTCACCTTCACGAACATTTATGCGATCGCCTTTGGGTTGATGGGGATTGGTTATCTGGTGATTAGTTGGGCTCGCACCTATGAGATGGTTTTGATTGGTTTGGCGATCGCTGGTTTAGGTGTGGGGTTACTGATGCCAAATATGAACGTATGTTTGACTTCATCAACTCCCGCATCTCTGCGAGGGCGAATTTTGGGCGGACTTACCACCAGCTTTTTCCTAGGTCAATTTATTTCACCGTTTGTGAGTCAACCATTGAGCCAATGGGTAAGTTTAGGAACAACTTATGGTCTAGCAGGTGGATTGATGCTGGCAACCGCAGCAATCACTTTAGGAGTCATGTTCCGGTAGTTTCTAGGCTGTGTATGGCGGGTCGATCGACTGCTCATTTTTTGGGAATTTTGATGCCAACCAAAACTTTTAAAAGTTATTTTTGTAACAATTTTATTCCGATGCTTTCCTGGATATTCTTAAGATTATGGGTCTATCTTTGTGCAAGCAAATATATGTGTAGGGGCGAAGCATGACCGCAGCAAATATGAGAGTATAACTAATAACTTAGATGCGGTCATGCTTCGCCCTCTTCCAAACCCAGATGCACCCAAAAATATCTGCGTCGCTCTGCCTGATATCTGCCAATACGGTTAACTTAAGAACAATCTGACTTGCGAAAAATGCCTGTATTGCCTATCAAATCGCGCTCGGAAATTCGTCAAAAAGCGTTAAGTTAACCGTATTGACATATCTGCGGTTGACCAGCTTTCAAAAAAGCGTGCAATCAGTCTCTTAATTGAAATTAAAATTGCCATGTAAAATCATAGTTTTCTGCTGTTTCGCTGGTTCTCGCTTCCGATCGTGGACGATCGCGCGAATGCCATACTTCGACAAAAATTGATTGAGTTACAACAAGTAATTGTGGCTGTGTTCAGCCCACACCTAGTACAAGCAGGTTCCTGATACACTATACTATTTGCGTAGCATATTCGCCAGAATCCCCACATGATACCTGTAGCCTGGTTGGTGTCGGGATGGATCGGCAAATTGGTTAGTTTCGCTACATCATACTTGTAGCCAAGTTGGTGTATCCGATGTCACAGTTTTAACTCATTTCTTGAAGAGGTTTTTATGAATAGAGTAGAAGGGAAAGTTGCGGTTGTCACAGGTGGCGCTTCGGGAATTGGTAGGGCGACTTGTCTGTTGCTGGCGAAAGAAGGAGCCTGTGTAGCGGTAACGGATATAGCTGAGAAGGAAGGCAGAGGTTTGGTAGAAGAGATTACCGAAAAAGGCGGAAAAGCAGAATACTGGCATCTAAATGTTACACAAGAAGCGAGCGTTAAACAGGTGGTGTCTGAAGTTCGAGAAAAGTGGGGAAAAATTGACATTTTAGTGAACAATGCAGGGATTGTTGGTATCAATAAACCCACCCACGAAATCGCCGAAGATGAATGGAATTCGTTGATGGCAATAAATGTAAATGGTGTTTTTCTCTGTACTAAACACGTTTTGATTTCGATGCTAGAAACGGGAGGTGGCAGCATTATTAATTTGTCTTCTGTTTACGGATTGGTTGGCGGCCCGGATATGCCTCCTTATCATGCCTCAAAGGGAGCAGTGCGGTTGATGAGCAAAACAGATGCGCTATTGTATGCCAAAAATAAGATTCGGGTTAATTCAGTTCATCCGGCATTTATCTGGACACCGCTGGTAGAGAAGTTGTTGGCCGAACAAGGTGATGTGACTGAAGGACGGAAAATTCTTGATAGCTTACATCCGGTGGGACACGTGGGTGAACCTGATGATGTTGCTTACGGTATTCTTTATCTGGCATCGGATGAATCGAAGTTTGTTACTGGTTCTGAATTGGTAATTGATGGGGGTTATACCGCTCATTGATAGTTGATAGTTGACAGTTGACAGTTGATAGTTGACAGTTGATAGTTGATAGTTGACAGTTGATAGTTGACAGTTGACAGTTGCACAGTTGATAGTTGACAGTTGATAGTTGCACAGTATGGAAATCAGACCGTTTCCTCAACTTTTTTGCTTGAGATTAGAACTGATATCATGTCCGGTAGATTAGCATAACAAAAACGGTTCGTAGTGCGGAATGCGAGTCCGCTCTTATGGCGAAGCATGACCGCATATAAGTTATTAGTTATCATCTCATATTGACTGCGGTCATGCTTCGCCCCTACGGATATATTCGCTTGCATTGAGATGCACCTTGCGGACTAAAGTCCGCACTACGAACCTTGCTTTTATTCTACTGACTCAAGTCCGCACTACGAACCTTATAGCATTGGGTGCGCGGCACGCACCCTAATTTTAGTGTGCTGTGAAGTTTTAGGCGATCGTGATTTCGGGCGACAAATAAACGTCTTGAATGGCGTTAAACAATTTTACGCCTTCTTCAAACGGACGCTGAAAAGTTTTGCGGCCGGAAATTAAGCCGCAGCCGCCTGCGCGTTTGTTGATTACCGCCGTGCGAATTGCTTCAGCAAAATCGGTTTTTCCCGAAGCACCGCCGGAGTTGATTAAACCCATCCTTCCTGCATAACAGTTGAGGACTTGATAGCGGGTTAGATCGATCGGGTGATCCGTCGTCAAATCAGTATAAACCCGCTTGTCGGTTTTGCCGTAACTATGACCGCTAGCTTTAGCAACAGCTTCGTAACCGTTGTTGCACTCCGGCAATTTTTGCTTGATAATGTCAGCTTGAATTGTCACTCCCAAGTGATTTGCTTGCCCGGTCAAATCAGCGGCTGTGTGATAATCTTTGTCTTGTTTGAAGATATCATTGCGGAGGTAGCACCACAGAATTGTTGCCATTCCGTACTCGTGAGCGTGGGCAAAAGCTTGACTGATTTCTTGGATTTGCCTGGTCGATTCCGGGGAACCAAAATAAATTGTGGCTCCGACTGCAACGGCTCCCAAATTCCAAGCTTGTTCGACGGAAGCAAACATTATTTGGTCGGATTGATTGGGATAAGTTAGCAGTTCGTTGTGATTGAGTTTGAGAATGAAAGGGATTTTGTGCGCGTATTTGCGAGATACGCTTCCTAATACTCCAAGAGTTGTCGCGACAGCATTGCATCCTGCGGAGATTGCTAGTCTGATGATGTTTTCGCTGTCAAAATAGATGGGATTTGGTGCAAAAGAAGCGGCCGCTGAGTGTTCGATTCCTTGGTCTACTGGCAGGATTGATAAATAGCCGGTATTTGCCAAGCGTCCGCTAGAATATAGTTGCTGGAGCGATCGCAAAACTTGAGGAGAGCGATCGGTTTGAGCGAAAATGCGATCGACCCAATCCGGGCCCGGCAGGTGCAACAAATCTTTAGAAATTTTTGCTTGATGGGTGAGCAAGTCTTCGGCTTCGTCGCCTAGCCAAGATTCGATCGCACTGGGAACTGATAGTGTAGCTGTCATGCAGATTTACCCTCTCAATTTCAATGGCAGGCTGATGATTGCAGACATTAGCCTTACTGATATTGTAACTGAAAAATCTTTTTTTCCATCCTGGCAACGATCGCCTGAATTTTTAACAACATTAGCGACAACAGCAACTAGGACGCGCTACTCTGTAATTAAGCTGGCAGTTCCGCCCGATAGCTGCTGCCTGCGATCGCCGATCGACTCACAACTCCTCCATCACAATGTCACACACTTACTTTGATTCTGAAAACAGCCACAAATCCTTCGAGATGCCCGGTGCTAGACCCCACTACAACCCCGATCGCCCCGGACAAGTAGAGCATATTTTCCTCGATTTAGTCCTCGATATTCCCAAACAAAGTTTTCGCGGCACTTGCAGCATCCGCATAAATCCAGTCCGCAGCGGTATTGACAAATTAACCTTAGATGCTGTCAACCTGAACATTAAATCTGTCAAAGTCGGGGAAACCGAGCAGAATTTTGACAGCGACGGCGAAGTGCTGCAAATTCAACTGCACGAACCAACAACAGCTTACGAACCGATTACAATTGCGATCGCATACTCGGTCGAAAAACCCCAGCGCGGCCTCTATTTTGTCGGGCCAGACAAACACTATCCCGACAAACCAACACAAGTTTGGACTCAAGGCGAAGACGAAGATTCTCGCTTCTGGTTTCCCTGTTTCGACTATCCCGGACAGTTGGCAACTTCCGAAATTCGCGTGCAAGTTCCCAGACAACTTTTTGCAATATCCAACGGCGAATTAGTTAGCACAAAAAACGATGGCGACGACAAGATTTATCACTGGTCGCAAACCCAAATCCACCCGACATATTTAATGACCTTAGCAGTCGGAGATTTTGCTGAAATCAAAGATGAATGGAACGGCAAACCAGTTAATTATTACGTGGAAAAAGGCCGCGAAGCTGACGGTAAGCGCAGCATGGGCAAAACGCCGAAAATGATTGAATTTTTCTCTAAAGCATTTGGCTATCCTTACCCTTTTCCTAAATACGCTCAAGTCTGCGTCGATGATTTCATCTTCGGCGGCATGGAAAATACTTCGACAACTTTGCTAACAGATAGGTGCTTGTTAGATGAACGCGCCAGCCTGGACAATCGCGGTACAGAAAGCTTGGTCGCCCACGAATTAGCTCACCAATGGTTCGGCGATTTAGTCGTAATTAAACATTGGTCTCATGCTTGGATCAAAGAAGGCATGGCTTCCTATTGTGAGGTGTTGTGGACTGACCAAGAATACGGCAAAGAAGATGCGGCTTATTATATGTTAGGTGAAGCCCGCAATTATTTAGCTGAAGACAGTTCTCGCTACCGCCGCCCGATGGTGACTCACGTTTACCGCGAAGCGATTGAATTGTACGATCGCCATTTGTACGAAAAAGGCGCTTGCGTGTATCACATGATCCGCGCCGAGTTGGGCGACGAACTATTTTACAAAGCAATTCACACTTTTGTGCGCGATAACGCTCACCAAACTGTGGAAACGATCGATTTGCTAAGGGCGATCGAAAAAGCTACCGGTCGCAATCTGACATTTTTGTTTGACCAGTACGTTTATCGTGGCGGTCATCCAGATTACAAAGTTGCTTATTCCTGGGACGGCGACAGCAAATTAGCCAAGGTTACTATTACCCAAACTCAGGTAAAAGACAACAAAAATGGTAACGGGAACAGCAAAGATGTCTTTGACCTAAAAATTCCGCTCGGCTTCGGTTACAAACCAGAAAAAGATGCAGATGAGCGAAATGCTGCTAATATAAAAACTTTCACGGTTCGAGTTCACGAACGCGAGCAAAGTTTCTATTTTCCCCTAGAAGAGAAGCCCGCATATATCAGTTTTGATGTCGGCAATAAATACCTAAAAACAGTTGCTCTAGAGTATGGAGTTGCCGAACTTAAAGCTCAGTTACAGTTCGATCCAGACCCGGTTTCTAGGATTTACGCCGCCCACGCTTTGGCGAAAAAGGGAGGCTTGGAAGCTGTGAAAGCGCTGTCAGAAGTTCTCAAAAAAGAGCCGTTTTGGGCTGTGCGGGCGGAAGTAGCCGGTCAGTTGGTTGATATTAAACTCGACCAAGCTTTTGATGGTTTAGTAACTGGTTTGAAGGATAAAGATGCTCGGGTGCGCCGTGCGGTGGTGAATGCGCTGGGTAAAATCAAGACTCACGAGACTTATAAGGCGCTGAGGTCGATCGTTGAAAAAGGCGATGACAGCTATTATGTAGAAGCGGCCGCAGCGAGTGCTATGGGTTCGATCGCAGGGGCGAATCCCGACGAAAAACCCACGGACGAACAGGTACTCAAAGAGTTAAAATTGGTTTTGAAAGAGCGCGAGGGCTGGAATGAGGTTGTGCGATCGGGTGCTATTTCCGGTTTGGCGCAAATGAAAACTTCGGAAGATGCGCTCAACCTGATTTTGAAATACACAGCCGTCGGTACTCCGCAAGCTTTGCGCTTGGCTGCAATTCGCTCTTTGGGGACAATTTCGACAGGTCAAACTAAGCTCAATTTGGAACGGATTTTGCATCGATTGGCAGAACTTTCTAAAGAGACTTTTTTCTTGACTCAAGTATCTGTTGTTGTCGGTTTAGGACAGATGGAAACTCGCAAAGCTATCAGAATTTTACGTTCTTTAGCTGACCAAACTCCAGACGGCCGCGTCCGCATGATGGCTGATGAAGCTGTGCAAAGAGTGCAGAAAAATGCTGGTTCTGATGCAGCGGTGAAGCAGTTGCGCGAGGAGTTAGATCAGGTTAAAAAGGACAATCAAGATTTGAAGAGTCGGATGGAAAATCTGGAGGCTAAGGCGAAGAAAGATTAGTTCAACAGTTGACAGTTGACCGCTTGACAGTTGACAGTTTGAGAGCGACCTCTACCTAGAAGGAAGAGGATTGGAGTAATGAATAGTCTGATTTTAATTTCTCCCGATCAGGGTTCCGACTTTCAACCAATTCTTTCTGGTAAGGTGCGTCGCTATGAGACTGTCGCTGCGATCGAGGATTGTTTCGGGCGACGCACCCTACCAGCTAACAGTTACAATAATTCTAGCATTAGGTATCCTGGAAGACATTTTACCAGCTCAACAGCAGCCATCTATTTTGTGGATGAATTTGCCAAAAGTCTCGAAACGCCGTTAGTTGTGTTGGGTGCAGTTTGCGATTGGCGATCGCCCTGTTATTAAAATAATCTTATTTTTTAGCTGTATTGCCTTGAAGTTTGGTATTTTAAGCACAGGTAAAATCCTACATATTTCTATTTCTGACTTAGTTATTGTCTCGACTGAGAGCGCAAATAGAACTTAAGCAATCCCACTCAATAAATAAACCGGGCTTTTTTTATGAAAAAATAGCTTTCAGCAATTATTTTTCATAAAAGGAACTGATTTTGCTGTATCGGTGGGTAAGTTCTAATAGATAATCGGGGTGTATCAACTTTTTTGTTTTGAATCTTCAACTGTCAATCAAGTTGAAGCAGCCTTTGCACCCTAAAGATTGCATAAATCATGAGTACAAGAACTATTGTATTGGTAGAACAATCGGCTGTCATTCCCTACCGCATTCAAAACGGACAAATTGAAGTAATGGTGATTACTTCTTCAACGGGTAAGCGTTGGGTGATTCCTAAAGGGTTAATTGAACCTGATATGACTCCTCAAGATTCCGCCGCTAAGGAAGCTTGGGAAGAAGCAGGTTTGTTGGGTAAGGTGTTCCCTGATTTGCTGGGAACTTATGAGTACCAAAAGTCTGGCTATATTTGTCAGGTAGAAGTATTTTTACTGCAAGTACAAACTGTTCTGGAAAAATGGCCGGAAGCTAGCTGTAGAAAGCGACAGTGGGTAACTATTCCGAAAGCAATTAAGCGGGTTAATGAACCGGAACTTAAACTTATTCTTGCTAATTTACCGAATCGGTTTTGCTGATTAAAAGGTTCGTAGTGAGGACTTTAGTCCTAATTAACTAACTCAAACATAGAGAAAGGTCGGCTCGCATTTGGGCCAAGGTACGTAGTTGCGCTTCAGCGCTCTTTCCTAATCTTATAAAGAGCGCTTTCATCGCAACTACGTACCTAATTTGTCTATCGCACTACAGTCGGAAAATCAATATTCCGGTGTAAATGGAAAGGACTGAAGTCCTCACTACAAACCTATGATATCGGTGTGAAAAGTTTTACCTCAAGCGTTAGCTGACAGAAAAGGAAGGCTTTCGGCCAAGTTATCCTTGACTTCAATGCCCTGTTTTCTTGCCCAAAACTGGCTTAAGAAATGAATTTGCCGCAAGCCAACAATTAAATTTAAACCTGGTACAAACATCCACCAAACTGTTAGCGGTTCTTTAATTCCTTCTTGGCGATAAAGTTCGTTAACTGTGTTATAAAGTTTGAACTGCACGATGTAAATCCAAGCAATTCCTACGAAGGAAAACCAACCAAACCATCCGGGAACGTCGGGGTCGAATATCCGCAAAGCTTGGGGGATGGCTACTCCTAAAACAAAGGGCAATAAGCAAAGTGTCCCCGACCAACCCTTGCCGTTATAACTCCGCAATTCTTCTTGAATAATCCATTTGTACCAGCCGTAATATAGCAGCAAGCTGACTCCAGATAGCAAGATTACTCGCCACAAAATGCGTGGCTTTCCTAAGGGTTTTTCGGACATTTTTAGATGTAAGATATGAATGGCTTTATTGATTATATTAACATTTGTTAATTATTGCAAAATCATCTCTCGGATCGATCGCGCGGTAGCAGGGGCCAGCAGAACACCATTGCGGTAGTGGCCGCTAGCGATGAAAACCTTGCTGTTACTGGGAAGCGCTTCGATAATTGGGGCTGGGCGTCCTTCGGGGCGCGGGCGCAATCCCGACCATTTTCGGATGATTTCAGCTTCGGCTAAGGCTGGACAAAGTGCGATCGCCCTTGCCATCACTTCATCCAACATATCAGCATTTGCCTGCACTTCCCCGCCGTTTTCGGGAAACTCCACCGTCGCCCCTACCCAACATTCTTGATTTGCCAAAGGTACAATGTGAACGTCATCGCAGGTAATTACTGGCGCAAAATCTGGGTTTCCTAAGGGATTTTTTGACCGCAAATGCAGCGCTTGTCCCAACACCGGGCGAATGTCCACCAATTGATTTAAGGATGCAGTGACAGCAGCAGTACCTAAGCCAGCAGATACAATTAGTCGATCGAATTTTTCAGTAACAGGCAAGATGCCTGTTCCACAAGATATTAAGTTTATTGTGGGGTTGGTACTATTTTCAGTAACAGGCAAGATGCCTGTTCCACAAGATAGGGAGTTTGTTGTGGGGTGGGCATCTTGCCCGCTCTTGATGCCTTGAACTTCTACCCCAAACTGAAAATTAACTCCATTGAGCTTAGCAGCATCAACCAAAGCTAAAGTTAAAGTAGTTGGATCGACTTGCCGGTCTTGAGGCGAATAAATCCCAGCAATTATGTTATGATTTAAATCAAGATGAGGGCAAAACTCGCGCACTTGTTCCACCTCCCAAAGTTCTAATTTCCAACCTTGAGACTTGCGAGTTGCTGCTAGCTTTTCCCACTTACTTAAATCTTCTCCTTCCGAACACAGCAGCAAAATTCCCTGTTTGTTAAATGGAATTTTCCGCCCCGTAGCTGCTTCCAATTCAGGAATCAAAGTTTCGTAGCGCTGAAGGCTGGTTTCCCTTAAATGCCAATTTCTGCCCTTAGTTTTGTGGCTGATAACTCCCATCAAAACGCCGAGGGCTGCACCTGTAGAACCTTGTACTGGGGGCTGTTTGTCGAATACAGTGACTTTTAATTCGGGAAATTTACTTAGTTCAAAGGCGATCGAAGCCCCGACAATACCGCAACCAATAATTGCAATGCGAACCATTCTATTTTAGATTTTAGATTTTAGATTTTAGATTGTACAGAAGAATACCGGGCGGTTAGAAACCGCGGCTACATAAACGAAACCCGCCTCCGCGGGTTGAAGAACGGGCAGTAAAAATTACGTTTTACGTTATTTTCTTCAGTCCACGGAGGTGGACTTCGTGTGTGTAGACGCGGTTTCAACCGCCGTGGCAGTAAAAATTACGTTTTACGTTATTTTCTTCAGTCCGCGGAGGCGGACTTCGTGTGTGTAGACGCGGTTTCAACCGCCGTGTTCGTCTGTGTAGACGCGGTTTCAACCGCCGTGTTTTTGTGTGTAAACCAGGTTTCAACCATACGTCCGATCTGCGCGACAAACTAAAGCGATTAGGCTTTAGGAAGTAGCTGCAAGAAAGTATCGAAATCCTTCACAGCTTTGCTATAACTAGCGGTGATTTTGGCATTGTCAGCCATTTTAGCAGCGTTATCAATCTCTACCAAATCAGCAAACAAACTCTTGGTCAAATCCATAGCTTGCTGTTGAGATTTCGGCAACAAACTGCCCGACACGGTTTTCATGGTGCCGCGCAATTCGCCGAGAGGCCCGTGAATGTAAGTTTTGGCATCAATCCAATTTTTTTTCTGAATTAGGGTTCCTAGGTTGTTCATGCGCGATCGGAACTCTGTCAGAGTAGGAACATAGCGCTGAATCTGTTGGATCTGGGCTGCTGTGTAAGTCGTGGGAACTTTTGCTTCGACACTGCTGCAACTAACCAGAAATGCCATCAAAAATGCCATCATCAAGGCAAAAAAGGAACGGGGACGAGTCATAGCGATTTTAGACTTTAGATTTTAGATTTCTCGTTGCGGGCCGGCACCGGGACACCGCCCCTACTTTGCACCGAGAGTTAGGTACAAAATATTATTTTACCTCCTTTTGGCGCAGAAAAGTTATCAGAGCACCGCCAACTTTTTCTGACCAATGTTCTTGAGGATAATGGGAGACTTCTTCTAGGGTGACTAACTCGGCATTTTTCATGGAATTGACTAATTTTTTAGCTGGTTCAACACTCAGCCAAGGGTCGGTTAAACCCCACACAAATAAGGTTGGGCTTGTCCATCCTTGTAAGCCGGATTCAATTTCTGCCATTGACTTTGGCAGTTGAATGTTGCGGATGGTGTTCATTAGCGATCGCCCTGCATCCGAGCTCTTCAAAAACGGGCGTCGGTAAACATCTAAATCCTTGTCTAATACCCTGATGCGACTTCCGCCTTCGAGGGTTCTGTCCACCAAAAGTGGGTCTTGCGTCAGCATATCGCCAATAAAAGGCAGCCCCAACTGCTGCATTTTCCAAGGCAATTTGATATCTGCTGAAATTGGTGTATTTATAATGACTAAACGATCGATCTTATCGGGGTTTCGTAAAGCGTATTGAATGCCGGCAGATGCTAAAAATCCTTGGACGACTAGGGAAACTCGGTCTACTTCTAGGGTTTGAATAAAGCCTGTGAGGGCGTCTACAAAGGCATCGGGAGTATAAGCAAAGTCGCGTTTGTCTGGTTTTGTCGATCGCCCGTAGCCCACCCAATCCGGCGCGATCGATCGAAATCCACTCGTCGCCAAATCTGGCATAATCGCAGTCCAGGTAAAGCTTTGGGACGGTATACCGTGCAGCAGCAACACTGGTGATTTATCACTTTCGTTTACCGGATTTGCTTCCCGATAAAACCATTCCAGTGACCCTACTTGAATTGTTTTCTCATCAATTGGCATTATTTTACTTGTTATTTATCAAAGAATAAGGCGGGTATTCCCCGCCTTACTTACTTAATAGTTGGGTACGCACAAAGCACCATTAGTCTCAACAATTGCCTAAAACCTTTTGTATCTCAGGTTTCTATCTAAGTCTCGATCCCCCTAAATCCCCCTTAAAAAGGGGGACTTTAAGAATACTCTTGTTCCCCCCTTCTTAAGGGGGGTTAGGGGGGATCTAGGCTTAATAGTAAGGCAGCAGTCTGGCACTACACAAGACGTATTTGTTGACAATGATAACTGAACGCCTTACCCAACTCATGAAAGTCCTGCTTAGAAATTCATTTCAGCAGCTTGAACTTTTTCCACCTGTTTCTTCTTGAGAACCAGCATAATTTGAGCCAACATAGTCAAAGCTACGAAAGCCATCAATCCTGTAACTCGATTGGCACTTTGTAGCACAATTTCTACATCTTTTTGACCGAAACCGCCTACATTAGGATTGTTCGTCAAAAGTTCGGCGGCTGCAACTGTTTGTCCTTCAGTAACAATCAGTTCTGGGCCTGCGGGAATTGTATCAACAACCGCTGCACCTTCTGCTGGTTGAATTGTCACTTCATAGCCACCATCTTCGGGTTGAGCAATTTTAGAAATAGTGCCAGCTACTGAGGCATTATAAACAGTATTGTTGCTCTTGGCGCCAGTAGGATAAACCTGACCGCGACCGCGGTTTCCACCGACATAAATTAGATATTTGCCGTAGTGAACTGACTTGTCAGTTGCGGGATTTGGCGACAAAACTGGGAATACCAATTCTTTGTATTGTTCACCAGGCAGCGGGCCCACTAACACAATATTTTCTTGGGTTTCGCTGTAAGGTTGGAAGTAAAGATCGCCGACTTTTTCCTTCATTTCTTCGGGAATTCTGTCAGCGGGAGCAATCTTGAAACCTTCGGGTAACATCACAACTGCGCCTACGTTCAAGCCGCCTTTAGTACCGTCGCCGGTAACTTGCTGCACGCTTTGATCGTAGGGAACTTTGACAATTGCTTCAAAAACTGTGTCAGGTAAAACAGATTGGGGGACTTCTACTTCAGTCGGTTTGGCACCGAGGTGACAGTTGGCGCAAACAATTTTGCCAGTTGCTTCGCGGGGAGTAGCGGGTGCTGTTTGCTGGGCCCAGAAAGGGTAAGCGAATGCTGCTTGGGGAAGTGCGATGTCGCTACTGAGAAAAAATCCGGCGGCGGCGATCGCAATTAAGGCAGTTTTGGCGATCGTCCTGGCACTGCGGCGAAATATCGCAGATAAGTTAGTTTGTGGCATCAGAGTATTCAATCTCAAAGGTTCAGACAATTTAGTGATTAGTCATTGGTCATTAGTCATTGGTCATTGGTCATTGGTCATTAGTTATTAGTTATTGGTTATTGGTTATTGGTTATTGGTTATTGGTTATTGAAACTAACTGCTAACCACTAACGACTAATGACTAACTACTAACTACTAACTGCTAACTAATGACTAATAACTATGACCAGGTAGGTGCTTCGCCGGTGCGGAAATCTGTTTCTTTCCAAGGGGTAAAGGCCACCTTGTCATCTGCGACAGTGGCGTGGGCCAAGGCGAGAGATAAAGGTGCGGGGCCGCGTACCACTTTGCCCTCACTGTTGTACTGAGAACCATGACAAGGACACATAAACTTGTTTTCGCTAGCATTCCAAGGCACGACGCAACCTAAGTGAGTGCAGACTGCGTTGATGCCGTATTCGGCGAGAGTTAAGTCTTTTTGCACCACGAGATAGGTGGGGTCGCCTTTGAGGCCTTGGGCCAAACTGCGATCGCCCGCAGGGTGCGAAGTCAAATATTCGCTAACGATGATGTCGTTACCCAAGGCATCTTTAGCTGTCACGCCACCGCCAACAGCCCCACTCGACGGAGGAACAAAATATTGGACAACGGGATAAAGTGCGCCCAGTGCCACACCTGTGACTGTACCGAACGTCAGCAAATTCATAAATTGGCGACGCCCCATATCGGGAACATCGGGATTTCCAGCAGAAGTTTGAGCCATGACCTGCCTTTACGGTTTTAAGTTACGTTTGTTTGTGAGCCAACTTGTACGTGCAGACAACTCGGACTATCGGTGCTAATCTGCTCGCACAAATTTGAGGCAGCGAAAATTCCTTTTAAGAATGCGCCTTCCAGCCTTTATTAGAGTATTATTACATTTTTTGAACTTTGTCTTTTAATGTTTAACAGATTCACTCAGGAGCAACCATGACGGGCAAGGATTTACACCAGCTACTCCTAGAAAAATGGGGAAAGTCTTACGATATCAGATTGCGGCGGACGCGGGGCAAGATTTTTGTGCAGGTGATGTGGAAATATTTGGAACAGGTGTCTTTTCCGATGACGGAGGCTGATTATTTCGAGCATTTGGACGCGGTGGCCAATTACCTCAATGGCTGGGGCAGCACCGAACAGGTGAGAGAATATATTGTCACTACTCGCGATCGTCCGCGCTTGGGCAAAGCTGTCAGCATTCCCCTGGATTTGGGCGAAAGAGCCTCGGAGTGGTTGCTTGACGAGTTTTGAGTCATTAGTCATCAGTCATCAGTCATCAGTCATCAGTCATCAGTCATATCCGAATGATACCGGAGTGCGAGCGTTCTGCTCGCTGCAAGGGAAACCACAACGGTCGATCGCCCCTTCGCAGCTTGTAAAGTTTTGTGTCTGGGCGGGGCTGGATTTTTTAAGTTGAAAGTCCCAAAAATCGTCAGGCAAATTTGTCAGCCAACTTGCTGGCGGTGAGAAACTAAGCTGTCGCGCAGCTAATTTTTGCAGTTTATTTTATTCAAACTCTGATGTGGCGGGCTTTCCGGCGCGAAGACTGCTGTGGGATTTAAATGTCGCAACAGCTTCTGGAGTTTTTTTAATTTTGGGCGATCGGGTTTCTAGCTGACCAAAATCATCCGAACCAATTTCTGTCAACACTTTCACATACAATGAGTCTCAGATATCTTGTGAAACTTAGGAGAATGTTGTAATGGGTGTTGCAGTTGGAATGGTTGAAGTCTTAGGATTTCCCGCTGCCGTAGAAGTTGCAGACTCAATGGTGAAAGCAGCCCGAGTTACTTTAGTTCGCTATGAAAAAATAACCCGTGCTTACTGGACAATTATAGTTCGAGGAGATATCTCTGAAGTGCAAGCAGCCGTTGCTGCTGGAATTGAATCAGTTAAAAAGGTCGATGGCGGAAAGTTGCTATCGTATCACATAATTGCTCGTCCCCACGAGAATCTCGATTACATTTTGCCGATCGGCTATACGCCTGAAGTAGAACAGTTCCGAATGTAGACAAAGTTTTGACAAAACTTTGGTATGGAATTTTAACTTTTACTAAAATATGGAGGCGCGGGCGATCGCACCTCTATATTTTTTATCAACCTTAAAATTGAACGATATCCCAATACTCAGCAAGAAATTACCATCACGCGGAAAATCTTTATAGGACTAATTAAAAATTAGCAATTAACCATTAGCAATTTGGATGACTATCAGTCTGCAAACTTATCTGTCGCCTCAATTAAACAGGTGCGAATTCCCGGTTCGCTCATCGAATGTCCGGCATCGGCAACTACAATGAACTCAGCTTCAGGCCAAGCACGATGCAGTTCCCACGCCGACATCATCGGGCAAACAACATCATATCTTCCCTGAACGATAACCGCCGGAATCTTGCGGATGCGATCGATATCTAAAAGCAATTTATCTTCCGGCTCTATAAATCCCTTATTTATAAAATAATGGCACTCAATTCTGGCAAACGCCTCCGCGAAAGCATCAATTCCAAAGCTTTGCTTTAAATCTAAATCTGGAAATAATCTACTCGTACTCCCTTCCCAAATTGACCAAGCACGAGCCGCTTCTAATCTAATGTGAGCATCTGGACTTGTCAAGCGTTGGTAATAAGCTGTTAGCAGATCGTCCCTTTCATTTATAGGGATAGGTTTAACATATTCTTCCCAAGCATCCGGGAAAATATAACTTGCTCCTTCTTGATAAAACCAGCGAATTTCTTTTTGTCTCAACATAAAAATGCCCCGCAAGATTAAACCCTTGCAACGGTCGGGATGGGTTTGACTGTAAGCTAAAGATAGAGTGCTTCCCCAACTACCACCAAAAACAACCCATTGCTGAATATTTAAATATTCTCGAAGTTTCTCAATATCGCTGACTAAATCCCAAGTTGTATTTTCTTGCAATTCTGCATGAGGTTTACTTTGACCACATCCGCGTTGGTCAAACATCACCAAACGCCATTTTTCCGGGTCAAAATATTGTCGGTAAAAAGGAGGACATCCACCTCCTGGCCCCCCGTGTAGCAATACAATAGGTTTTCCCTCTGGGTTTCCCGACTCTTCAAAATGAATGGTATGGATGTCAGAAACTTTGAGTTCTCCTTCGTTATAAGGTTGTCTAGGCGGGTAAAATTCTCGCATTTTTTCAAGGATTTATAACTCGATCGTGTTTATTTTACATCCTGAGGATCGCACTCGTAAATAAATATAAGCGATCGATCGAACTTGACATACAACCGCTTATAAAAACCTAGGCAAATCTAGGTAAGCTCTACGGTATAAGCTTTAAACATTCTTTCTTAGCGCTTACGCTTCCTCGTTGTCGAGGTTGACCAAGAAACTCCAGTTAGAAACGCTATAATAATCACAACGACGTGATATTACAGCGGAATGTTTGATTTTTTTATTCAGTTGGTTCCACTCACTCCAGACGTGCTTTTCTGAATTCACCTCAGAATAGGCGGTTAAGGAGCGAGGTATTTTTTCACTTAATTTCATAGCCCTACGAGCAATTACCAGCGCAGCAGCTTCGTCACTCGCCAAGCCATACATTCTTAAATATTTCACGCCTCCGATAATGCTTGAATAAGCTGGATTGACTGCAATCAGCTCAATTCCACGATTCGACAAAATAGAACTGAGTTGTTTATAAAACTCACGGTACGCCCAACCCGACAACATCCGAGCATACTTTCTACCTTTCTCTCCCAGCGATTGCTTTTTTGTTGAGAAGTCAAGTTCTTCACAAACCACAGGACATTCAAATTCTGTGGCTTTTGCAGCTAGTTGCAGACAGGCATCAACAATTTGAGCCTGTTGCTTACCATTCGGTAAGCCCATCTGCAATGGGATTTGTCCTTTGGCTTTGAGATTCCCTTCAGAATCAACATACGCCCACCCAATAGAACCGGGATTCATGTCGATACCAATGCAGCCGTACATTCTCTCTCTCGAAACCCGCGACCCGGGATTTGGGGTAAACTGCACGGCTATTACCCACTTTCCATTCTTGCGATAGAAATGCCAGGTTTTAGCACCGCATTCTGGCAGTCTGTTGATGTTACGGCTGAAATCACCAACAAGAGAGGACAGGGTTTTTCCAAATCGCGACTCTAAGCATTTGGGGACTCGAAAAGTTATTTTATCCCTATTCCACTGGCAGACTTGATTGCCAAAAGACTCATCCTTAGAGCCGACTACAAAAATATCACATCGAGGTATAAAAACCTTGATTGGCTTAATCTTTAAGTCTTCAGTTTTCTTCGTTACTAGAGTTAGTTTGCGTTTTTTATTGTGAATTTGAAAGCGCAAATTCTGCCAGTTTGTGGATTTATATTGAAGTGAGCAGGCTATGGGAAAATTACAACCTGTTTTTGAGTTTTGCCATTTTCTCTTAGCATAAAACTTACGAGCTAATACCAGCTTGCGCTCGGCTTTCTTGAGCCATGTAGTAATAGATTTAATTTTTCCTTCAAGAGCTTTCAGGTGTAAAATTCTGTGTTCTTTAGCACTGTCTACACGACCCTTGGTAGAACTAATTACACCATTGGCGTGGCGCTTATTGATGCCGTAGGTTTGCTGTAAATGCGTGTTCCACTCGGATTTTTTGAACTCTGCATCAAATAGTAAGTGGTCAACTGTTTCAATGCTTGCAGCCCTAAAAATCGGGGCGTAAGCGCCTAAAAACATCTCAAAATCTGTTTTTCCGAGTTCGTTAAGTTCATGTACAGGCGTGGGCAAGCCTTTGCAATAAGTTAGGGTAGCCATTGATTCTCCCGGTCAATTCATGTTTTACCCAGAATCCACTCTCTCAATCTTAGGTAAATCTAGATAAATTGTCAACAGCTATCAACCCTTGTAGGGACTTAGGCTGGGTCTGTATCCCTACCGGGAGCGATCGATCTTTTGCATTCTCTGCTATTCCTAATTTTCACCGCCCTAAAAGCTTCACCAAACCAACGCCGCCAAAGTAAAGAGCGAGCACCGCACCTCCCAAAAGACTTTGCGTCAAAGGGTCAGTAGAAGGCGTTAAAACAGCACCCAAAACAGCCGCACCTAAGATCACATAACGCCAGCCGGAGAGCATTTTCTGAGAAGAAACTATGCCCAAAACGCCGAGCAATACTTGGACGATCGGGATTTGAAAAGCTAAACCCGTGCTGAACATTAACAGCAGTACAAATTTAAAGTATTTGTCGATCGACCACAACTGCTCTACAACATCCGCCCCGTAGGTAACAAAGAAGTTCAACGCCGCCGGAATCAGAGCAATATAAGCAAATACCAGCCCGCCCAAAAAGAGGAAACTAGAACCAAAAAACACTGGCCCGAGCAACCCGCGTTCTTTGCGAGTCAAACCGGGTAGCACAAATAGCGCTATTTGGTAAAAAATAAACGGACTTGCAATCAGCAAACCGCTGTATCCCGCCACTTCGATAGAAACAAAGAAATACTCACCGGGAGCTAGTTGCAGAAACTTGACGGGCCCGGCGGGTACTTCTAGCAATTGTACGATCGGTTTAACTGTTAAAAAACAACCAACTACACCTATTGCTACGGCAATTAGCGAGTAGAAAAGTCGCTGACGCAATTCTTCTAAATGGTCGAACAAAGACATCTCAACTTCGTCGGGAAGTTCGTCGAGATATTCGTTTTCGAGGTTGCGGGAACCGAGAAAATCATCGGCGATTGGTGCAATGCTATTTTCGGAACTAACTTCTTCAGCTTCTAAGTTGCTGACATCCGTGAAATCGTCGGCGACTGGTGCAATGCTATTTTCCGCGCTAACTTCTTCAGATTCTAAGTTGCTGACATCCGTAGAATCATCTGCAATTGGTGCAATAGTATTTTCTGTTTCCGCGCTAACTTCTTCAGCTTCTAAGTTGCTGATATCTGTGAAATCGTCGGCGATTGGTGCAATAGTATTTTCCGAACTAACTTCTTCAGATTCTAAGTTGCTGACATCCGTAAAATCATCGGCGACTGGTGCAATAGTATTTTCCGAACTAACTTCTTCAGATTCTAAGTTGCTGACATTCGTGAAATCATCGGTGATTGGTGCAATGCTATTTTCCGCGCTAACTTCTTCAGCTTCTAAGTTGCTGACATCCGTAAAATCGTCGGCGGCTGGTGCAATGCTATTTTCCGAACTAACTTCTTCAGCTTCTAAGTTGCCGACATCCGTAGAATCATCTGCAATTGGTGCAATATTTTCTGAGTTAACTTCTGCACCTTCTAAGTTGTTGACAGCCATCAAATCATCAGCGACTGGTGAAATGCTATTTTCCGCGCTAACTTGTTCGAGGTTGTTGTCGGAATCTTGTTCGGATGTCTCCAAGTCTGAGGGCACAGTCATAGGGAATGGGGAATTGGTAATGGGGAATCGGAAATCGGTAATGGGGCAATTTTAGATTTGTTAATTGTTAATTGGTAATTGGTAATTGGTAATTGTAATTGGTAACTATTAACTATTAACTGTCAACTAAGAGGGCGGGCACGCACCATCCACCGCCCCTACTAATTGTCAACTGTCAACTGTCAACTGTCAACTGTCAACTGACTTCTTCAATGCCGATCGCAATTTTGCCGACAGCGCGGCCAGTTTCGCTGTACGCGTGGGCGGCGGCTACTTCTGGTAAGCTGTAAGTGCGATCGACAATCGGCTCAACTTTATCGGATTCGATTAACTCCCGCAAAATCTCCAAGTCGGCTGGGTTGGCATTGGCTAGAATGAATTTAGCTTTTTTACCAGGAATAAACCAGCTAGTCAACATCGGTGGGAGGTTGTCGAAACTCGGCAAAGTCGAGATATAAACTCCCTCCGGTTGCAGCACGTTTTCGCATTCAGCAAATGTCTTTGTACCGACAGCATCCAAAATTATATCATACTTTTCGGGTTGTTGAGTAAAATCAATTTCTGCATAATCTAGAACACAATCTGCTCCCAAATCCTTGACAAATTCTATATTCTTGGCGCTGCAAACTCCCGTTACTTCCGCATTCATTGCTTTAGCAACTTGCACCGCAAAAATCCCGACTCCGCCGGAAGCACCGTTAATCAATACTTTGTATCCTGCTTTAATTTCACCCAAATCTCTCAACGCTTGCAAAGCCGTTAAACCTGCGATGGGTACTGCTGCTGCTTCGACATGGGTGATGTTGTGAGGTTTAATTGATGCACTCGATTCTGGCACGACAGCGTATTCGGCACAAGCACCGCCAGCGATTGGATTTAAGAATGTATAAACTTCATCTCCGGGTTGAAATTTAGTGACTTCCGAGCCGACTTCTACGACAACTCCCGAGATGTCGGAACCGACAATTCGAGGAAAGTTAAATCCTGTAAGTAGTTGCAGGTGTCCTTGCCGGATTTTCCAGTCTACGGGATTGACGCTGCTAGCGCGAACTCTGACTAACAATTCGTTCGATTTGGCGATCGGCTTTTCTACTTCTCGGTACTGCAATACGTCAACGCTGCCGTAGCGATCGAACACAACTGCTTTCATGGCGATTTTTTTGATTTATTTTTAAGAGGACATTTAATCATGTACAATTATCATATAGCAAATTCTATTTCGCTTGTGAATGGGATTTATTTTTTTTAACCGCAGAGGGCGCAGAGGGCGCAGAGAAAGAGAAAAGAGAGAGAGAAATGATTGATTTAACTGGAAAGGTAATTTTAGTGACGGGCGGCTCGAAAGGGATTGGTGCAGTGACGGTGCGGACTCTTGTTAATGCTGGGGCCGAGGTGATTTTGCATTACTGTCGCAGTCAGGAAGCGGCGGAATCGGTAGCAGCAAGTGTGGCGGGCGATCGCTGTTATTTATTAGCAGCAGATTTGATGTTACCAAACGCGGCCTCTCTTTTGTGGCAAGATGCTGTAAAGTGGCGCGGTCATATTGATATTATAGTTAATAATGCTGGGATTATGCAGTCGGCTGGTATCGAGGACGATTTTGATATTTGGTCGTCGGCTTGGCAGCAAACTCTACAAGTTAATTTAGTTGCGGTTGCTGATTTGTGCCGGGAAGCAATTCTACATTTTAAAACTCGCAAGGTTGGTACGATTATTAATATAGCAAGTCGCGCTGCTTTTCGCGGCGATGACCCGAATTATCTGCACTACGCTGCATCAAAAGGTGCGATCGTTTCTTTGACTCGCAGCATTGCGAGAGGATTCGCTGCTGATAATATTTTGGCTTTTACTGTGGCGCCGGGATTTGTGAGTACGGAAATGTCGGATAAGTTTATTAGGGAGTGTGGCGAAGCACAGATTGTGCGCGATATCCCGATCGGCAAAATCGCCCCTCCTCAAGATGTCGCCAACGCGATCGCTTTTCTAGCGTCTGGTTTGGCCCAGCACGCTACCGGAACAACGATCGACATTAACGGAGCCTCTTACGTGCATTGACTGTTGACTGTTGACTGTTGACTGTTGATCGTGTTGCTCTACTATAAAATATCTCTAAAGACTCACCTTAACAGCTTTTAAGAATAACTACTTTATCACTTTAGCCAGATGCTCAAAAAACGAGAAGTGACTTATGTTTAGATAAAAAGATAGCCTGAGGGAAAGTGATTGTGACAACAAATAACGGAACTAACACCAAACGAGTTGCCATACTAATCGAAAATGGAGTAGAAGATTCAGAATTTCTGGTTCCTTACAACGCCTTAAAACAAGCAGGATTTGACGTAGTTGTCCTCGGTTCGCGGACAAACGAAAAGTATGCAGGGAAAAATGGTAAAGTCGCCCAGCAAGCTGACGGAACTACCACTGAATCATTAGCAGAAGAATTTGATGCAGTCGTAATTCCCGGCGGTATGGCTCCCGATACCATGCGGACAAATCCCAATACAGTGCGGTTTGTGAAAGAAGCGATGGAGCAAGGAAAAATAGTCGCTGCTGTTTGTCACGGCCCGCAACTTTTGATTGAATCCGACGTACTCAAAGGCAAAAATGCGACTGGTTTCTTGGCAATTAAAACAGACATGATTAATGCCGGAGCTAACTACATCAACGAACCTTTAGTAGTTGACGGTAACTTGATTACTTCCCGCCAACCGGGAGATTTAGGAATATTTACCACCGCTATTTTAGCGCGCCTCGGTTACGGCGGTAAAGCAGTTGGTTTGCCCGAAGAAACTGATACGAGTGCAGAATGGTGGAAACTAGCTAATGGTTGGGGCGGCTCGACACAAGCGGACATTGTGAAAGGTTTGAATACCGCCCTCGCAGGGGAACGCTATGCTTGCGAAGCGTTTCAGAATTATGCGGAAAAAACCGGAGATGCCGATTTGCGATCGCTCCTGGTGGAAATGATCCAAAATAAACAGAAACACATCCTCGCTCTCGAAAACCGCCTCAACGATTTCGGCGAAAAACCCTCAATTCCCGCCCAAATTGCTGACAAATACGCCAAATTAAAAGCCTCGGTGCAAGGAACAGATGAAACATTCTTACTGCGGAGCACTCTAGGAGATTTGCAAACCGGTGTTGTCGATATCAACAACTTGCGGGCGAAGTTCACAGATCCCGTATCAACTGCCATTTTTACAGAGATAGAAGCAGATTTGTCCAAGTGCGAGCAAGTCGTGGCTAAACTCTTCCGCGCCCGCGCCGTTTCCCAAGAAATTAAAGCGCCAAAACCTTCGACTAGCCCCGCTGTCAAAATGTAATATCCACGCGGATTAACAAGTTTGTAGTTGCGCCTAGGGGTGAAAACCCCCACCCAGAGCGCAACTACAAATTTTTGATGCAATAATAAAATATACGCCTTTGCGGTAAAATAAAAGCCGAGCATAAAAAACAGACATCAAGTAGCTGCAAGGTGGAGATTTTTATTAAATGGCTTCTATTTTTGTTTCAGCAGGGCATGGCGGGTTTGAAGGCAGCGTGCGCGATCCCGGGGCGATCGCATTTGGCACCACCGAATCCCAGGAACTTATTCTCACTCGGGATTTATTAGTACCTGAATTGCGGCAGCGAGGTATAGACACCTTCTCTGTACCAGATACTCTTAGCTTAATCGAAAGTATCGCTTGGATCAATAGTCGCTCTCAGCCGGGAGATGTAGCGGTTGAAATACACATAGACGCTTTTTCTAATCCCCAAGTCCGCGGTGCTAGCGCGTTTTATATTGGTAGCAACCCCAGACGAAAAGCAGATGCAGATTTAATTTTAAATGGCTATTTACGCAGGTGTCCACAAATACCGAATCGTGGCGCAAGAGCAGATACAGAAGCTGGTGTTGGTAGCCTTGCATTCTGTCGGCGCGTAAATATTCCTTCGCTGTTAATAGAACTCGGTTTTTTAACTAACATTGATGACTTGCGAACTATTCAAAATCGCCGCCGTGATGTCGCCCTCGGACTCGCTGACGGACTTGAAGCTTGGTTAAACAATACTCCTTTAAAACCCTTACCGACACCGACACCGACACCGACACCTGCACCGACACCGACACCGACACCGACACCGACACCAAAACCTATAGTTTATCCTTTAATTAATATCCAAATCAACGGTGCGCCCCACGAAGACAAAGGCATTTTGGTCAACGGAAATGCTTTTGTCCCTTCCGAAGTTCTAGACGCTCTCAATGTTAAACCAGAAACAGCCGATCGCCGAATCACCTACAATGGAGTAGTATTCGTGCGGGCTGTCGATTTGCGCGATCGCGACATTTCCGTAACTTGGGATCAGGCCACCACATCAGTATCCCTGCGATCGCGCCGTGATATCCTCTCCGGCGTAGGAAAAATCATGGGACGCGGTTTAACTACCGCCCAACAAATCACAGTATTTCTCACCAAAACAAACAGCAAAGCCCTGGTAATATTTCCCAACCTACCTCAAATTTACGTCCAAGAAGCAGCCGCAGAAGGCGTCAATCACGACGTAGCTTTTTGCCAAATGTGTTTAGAAACAAACTATCTCAACTTTGGCGGTGCAGTCAAACCAGAACAATTCAACTTTGCTGACATGGGAATCGTCAGCCCCACAAATTCCGGCATTTCCTTTCCCGATGCCAGAACAGGAATTAGAGCGCAAATTCAGCACCTAAAAGCTTACGCCAGTACCGAACCAATCAACCAACCTTTAGTTAAAGAAAACGTGCGTTTTCGTTTTGTCAAGCGC
This sequence comes from Microcoleus sp. PH2017_35_SFW_U_B, assembly GCF_020737865.1. Lineage (NCBI taxonomy): Bacteria > Bacillati > Cyanobacteriota > Cyanophyceae > Oscillatoriales > Microcoleaceae > Microcoleus > Microcoleus sp. PH2017_35_SFW_U_B. The sequence goes on along the minus strand of NZ_JAEQDE010000055.1, from coordinate 13,129 downwards.
GGCGTAGCCCCCACCGTCAACGAACTTGCAGGTCGCTGGAATTCTGACCCTTTATACGGACAAAAAATCATCAATATCATCCGGCTGCTTTACGAAAATGCCAGTTTGCTGTAGTCGGTTGACAGTTGACAGTTGACAGTTGCTATAGCAATTATAGTTGTATTAGTTATTTGTTATTAGTTATTTGTGACTTGCTACTAATAACAAATAACTAATAACTAATAACCGCTCCCCAATGCCCCATTCCCAATGCCCAATGCCCCATTCCCAATTCCCAATTCCCGATTATAAATACAACTATGGTTTCCAGCACAAATCGCTTTTCCGACATTCAAAATCATTGGGCAAAAATATTCATTGATGGCTTAGTAGAAAGGGCCGTAATCAGCGGTTTTCCCGATCGCACTTTTCGCCCCAACAGCAACCTCACCCGGGCCCAATTCGCCGCCATAGTCAGCAAAGCCTTTCCCGTACCCGACAAACGGCCCTACATACCCTTTATCGACGTTCCCGCCACCCACTGGGCCGCCACAGCCATTCAAGCAGCATATAAAAGAGGATTTATCTCCGGCTATCCCGACAACCTGTTTAAACCCGAAAGCCTGATTACCAGGGCCGAAGCATTAGTTGCCTTAGTCAGCGGCATATTTGGGTCAAACGCTGTACCGACAAGCAATCTGGTTCTATCAAACATCTACCAAGACAGCACAGAAATTCCTAATTATGCCAAAAAGGCGATCGTCATAGCCACCCAATCCGAAATAGTCGTCAACGCCCCCAACTTAAACCTATTAAATCCCGCCGGAAACGCCACCAGAGCCGATGTAGTCGCCTGGGTTTATCAAGCATTAGTATATCTCAAAAGAGCGCCGCAAATATACAATCAATATATTATAGTTCTCAGTAAAGTTCCCAGGCCGCAAGTTTACGTCAACCACCAGCGAGAATTTCGCGGAGTTTGGATAACATCCGTGTGGAATATTGACTGGCCATTCAGCAACAAACTCTCAACAGAACAGCAAAAAGCCGAACTCCTGAAAATCCTGGACAGGCTGCAAGAAATGAATTTCAATGCAATTATCCTCCAAATTCGAGCTGCGGGCGACGCCCTTTACGCCTCAGAATTAGAACCTTGGAGTGCGTGGCTGACAGGAACTCAAGGAAAGCCACCGCAACCTTACTATGACCCTTTAATATTTGCCGTTACAGAAAGCCACAAACGCAACATCGAAGTTCACGCTTGGTTCAATCCGTACCGCGCCAAAGTTTCCACTCAAACCCCTCCCAACGTCCGCCCGCACCTCTCAGTTACCAATCCCGAATGCGTTTATCCGTGGGGCGACGACTTGTGGATGGATCCGGGAATTGATTTAGTTTTAGACAAGACTTACAACGTAATTTTAGATGTAGTTAAGCGCTACGATATAGACGGCGTTCACTTCGACGATTATTTCTATCCCTATCCCATTGACGGTCAAGAATTTCCCGACAGCAAGATTTACAATAGTTATATTTCTAGAGGCGGCCAAATGAGTTTAGGAGACTGGCGCCGCGAAAATGTCAACAAATTAGTTAGAAGACTCGGACAAGGAATTAAAACAGTCAAACCCAACGTAAAATTCGGCATCAGTCCCTTCGGTATTTATCGACCCGGACAACCACCACAAAGTCGCGGTTTAGACGCCTACGAAACACTCTATGCCGACGCCAAAAAATGGTTAGAATCAGGTTGGGTAGATTATCTAAATCCTCAACTTTACTGGCGCATCGATCAAACAGCTCAAAGCTATCCAATGTTGCTGGAATGGTGGCTAGAAAACAACCCCCAAAACCGACATATTTATGTAGGAAACAACTTAGGAAGACTTGACGGCAACAAGTGGACTGTGCAGGAAATAAACAATCAAATTGAGATTACGCGCAACTCTAAAGACAGCTTAGCTTTAGGCAATGTTTTCTTCAGCATGAAAGCATTTAGCGACAACCGCCAGCAAATCTACGACAATTTTAAATCCACTACATACGCGCAACCCGCACTCGTTCCCGCGATGCCTTGGCAAAATGGAAAGCCGCCGGCCCCTCCAGTATCAGTGGTAGTACAAAAAGTGGGGAATAGCAATGTTTTGCAGTGGAAAAATCCCGTCGATAAAAACATCCGTTCTTGGACGCTTTATCAAAAGAATGGTGATAGCTGGAAACTCATCAAAATCATCAATGCAGACACCGTACAAGTAACGGTAGGAACGGGAATTTATGCTTTGTGTGCGGTTAGCATAATGGCCGTAGAAAGTGTCGGAGTTTTCATAGAAATCTGAGGATAAAACATAAAAATATTCCTGATATCAATTCCGGTTACATCGGGATGATATAAACGGAGGAAACGGCACTGCCGTTTCCCTACCTCGATTAATTGCAGGGAAACGGCAGTGCGGTTTCCTCATTGTGGGTAATATAATTCAATACCGTTTACTTAAGACCGCCCTGGGGTAAAACCCTATGAAAAATAGATACTCTTGTTTGCTTCGTTCCTCGCAATGACAATCTTAAGTAAACCGTATTGATCTATATGTAGCGTATTCGAGGTTTGTGAAGTGTAGGGACACTCCGAGAGCCCATAGGTGTCAACTTAAGGTCAAATCCAGTCAGAGATTGCTGTTTGACTATTAAATCTAGATCCCCCCTAGCCCTCCTTAAGAAGTAGGGTGGTTTTATTGTCAGGATAGGAAATATAAAACTACCAAAAGTATCGCTCAAATGTCGGCTCGCGTTTGGGCCAAGGTACGTAGTTGCGCTTTTAGCGCTCTTTCCTAATATTATAAGGAGCGCTGAAGCGCAACTACGTACCTAATTTGTCTGAGGACAATAAAACCGCCCTACCTAGCCCCCCTTCTTAAGGGGGGGGACAAGAACGTACTCAAAGTCCCCCTTCTTAAGGGGGATTTAGGGGGATCTGGACTATGGTAAAAACGACATTTATCAAGGCTTTCAGGCTTAAGTTGACACGCCTTGGGCAGTGCCGTGTCCCTACGGGGAGCGAGTGTACTTCATAAATGTGGAATTTGCTGTATGTTGCCAAACTTGCGGACAAGTTGAATAGAGACAGATCCAGCGATCGTTCAACTTTTTGAGCTACTTTAAAATCATCCCAAACATAAACTGAATATAGTTCTTCAGCGGAGCATCACTTTTGCTCAGTTTCATTTGCAACAAAGCACCTTCCCAACTATTTAAACAAAACTCTGCTAAGTCTTGAGCCTTTTGGTTTTTGGAGATTTCACCCGCAGTTTGGGCAGCTTCAATGCACTCAGCAAACTGATCTCGCCAGCGATCCGTAGCTTCTTGCAACCGCAGGCGAAAGCGATCGTTTTGATCGGCCATTTCTTGGCTGAGATTGCCAAACAAACAGCCTTCTCGGTATTGCAGAGTTTCAAATTCCTCTAACTTAAAGGTAAAATAACGCTTCAGCCGATTCAGAGGAGTGAGATTGATATCACCTAAATACTGTTCGACAATGCGATCGTGCATTTGGGAATCGTACTCGATGATTGCCAAACCGAATTCTTCTTTGCTACTGAAGAAGTGATAGAAAGAGCCTTTCGGAACCCCTACCGCTTGCAAAACTTCCTGAATTCCGGCGTGATTGTATCCTTTTTCCACAATGATTCGTCGCCCTGCTTTAATCAGAGCAAGTTTGGTATCTTCTTTGATGGCAACTTTTCCACTCATAAACAATGTTACTAGACCAGTCGTCTCGCTCGACGTTTTGAGATTAGCCTAATTTTGATGATTTTGTCAAGAAGGAGGGGCTTTAGTCATGGTATTAAAAAAACAATAATTTCAGGTGATGTAAGATAAAGTTCGATCGCAAACTCTCCCTATCCAAACATGAGCGCCACCGCACCAAAGCCCGCCTCAATGTGGAGTCCCCTAGCCCAGCCCGTATTTCGGGCCCTCTGGCTGGCCTCGGGAGTTTCCAGCATCGGCACCTGGATGCACGACGTAGGGGCATCCTGGCTGATGACATCCCTATCCCCGTCGCCCCTGCTAATTGCCATGATGCAAGCAGCATCCAGCTTGCCATTTTTCATGCTAGCGCTGCCCGCCGGCGCGATCGCCGATGTAGTTGACAGACGCCGCCTGCTATTATTCACCCAAGGCTGGATGCTTGCCGCCGCAGCACTTTTGGGAATTCTCACCGTTGCCAACCTCACAACTCCCTGGATACTCCTAACATTAACCTTTGTGATGAGCATCGGCAGCGCCGTAAATATGCCAGTCTGGCAAGCAATTACCCCCGAATTAGTTGCCAAAGAACAACTGCCGTCAGCCGTAACATTGACCGGAATTGTCATCAATTTATCGCGATCCGTAGGCCCCGCTTTAGCAGGAATTATCATCGCATCCGCCGGAACAGGCTTCGTCTTTTTGCTGAATGCAGCTTCCTTTATCGGAGTCATTCTAGTCATTTATACGTGGCAGAGAAAGCCCCAAGAAACAGCTTTACCCGCAGAAAGATTTATCGGCGCAATGCAAGCCGGAATCCGCTACGTGCGCTATTCTCCACCTTTTCAAGCAGTCCTGATCCGCGCTGGGGCATATATTTTCTTTGCCAGCGCTTTGTTTGCCATGCTGCCACTTTTGGGTCGCCGAGAATTAGGTTTAGATGCTTTTAGATACGGGATAATTCTCGGTTTTTGGGGAATCGGTGGGTTAGCCGGAGCATTTATTTTGCCCAAAATCCGGCAGCGAATTTCGACTGATTTGTCGGTAGCAGCCGCATCGGCGGTGTTTGGAACAATGATGCTGGTATTGAGTTATGCGCGCAATTTCTATGCAGTATGCGCGGCGATGCTGGTGGTGGGATTGTCGTCTTTGACAGTGATGGTAAGTTTGAATGTAGCTGCTCAAACAGCCGTTCCTACATGGGTGCGGGCAAGAGCATTAGCGACATATTTGTTAGTATTTCAAGGCAGCATGACTTTCGGGAGTTTGCTGTGGGGAATCATTGCCCAGCAAGCAGGAATTTCTGTTAGTTTAAACATGGCAGGAGTTGGGGCGATCGCGACTACAGCCCTCGCCACTCGCTACCGTCTCCGATGTGCGGAAAAAATGGATTTAACATCTTCCCTGCACTGGCAGCAACCAGCCCACTCTTTTGAACCATCTCCCAACGACGGCCCGGTATTAATTACTTTAGAATACTGCATCGATCCGGCCGATGCAAATAGTTTTAAACAAGTAATGCAAGCACTAAGTCGCACCAGGCGGCGCGACGGGGCGATTCAGTGGGGATTGTATCAAGATTTATCCCATCCCAGCCGATTTGTAGAAACGATAATTGTCGAATCTTGGGCAGAGCACAAACGCCAATTCGAGCGAGTCACAAATGCCGATCGCGCGATCGAAGAAACAGCCCGCGCTTTTCACATCGGAGACACCCCCCCCAAAGTTTCCCAAATGATTTACGGCAATCCTGACAATAGATAAATTCTAGAGACAACCAACTGACTAATAACTAATGACTGCTGACTAATCCTAATAAATTCTTCCTTCCGACAGAAGACTTTTGGCCTGCAAATACGATATGGTGTTGCCAATATTTTGATGTTGAGGATAAAAAAACTGTGGTTCCCTTACGCGATGACAATCCCACCAGTATCACTCCCTACGTTACCTTCGGGCTGATTGCTGCAAACGTATTAGTATTTTTGTACGAACTCAGTTTGGGCGATCGCCAATTAACGCAATTTTTCTACTCTTGGGCGGTCGTTCCTTGCCAGTTAAGCAATATGTGTCGGGTGTCTCTGCCAGTTTCGCCATTTCCCGAATGGACGACACTAATTAGCTCGCAATTCCTGCACGCAGGCTTTCTCCACATTGCCGGAAATATGTTATTTTTGTGGATTTTTGGTAACAACGTAGAAGACCGTTTAGGACACGTAAAATATTTAATATTTTACCTTACTTGCGGCGTTTTAGCATCACTAACTCAGTGGTATTTTTCCTCATCATCGGCTATTCCTGCCCTGGGCGCTAGCGGCGCGATCGCAGGCGTGATGGGCGCATACATTCTCAGATATCCCCAAGCCAAAGTTCTTACTTTACTACCTCTGGGCATTTTTATTACTACAGTCAGAGTTCCCGCTTTCTTCTTTCTCGGATTTTGGTTTGCACAGCAAGCATTGAGCGGCTTAGCTTCCTTGAATGCGCCGGCAAGTGTGGGCATGGAATCCGGGGGAGTTGCCTATTGGGCTCATGCCGGCGGCTTTGTTTTTGGCGCGATTCTCGGCCCTTTATTGGGACTTTTTTCTGATGAAAATCCGATTTAGATAGGACGTACGGTTGAAACCGCGTCTACACAAACAAAGTCCGCCTCCGCGGACTGAAGAAAATAACGTAATTTCAACAGCCCGCTGTTCTACTCTTCAACCCACGGAGGTGGGTTTTGTTTGTATAGAGGCGGTTTCAACCGCGAGCGTCTTCTATCTATTCCTAGATAAACGTGAAGTCAAATCCCGAAAGAGAAGAAACTCCTGTTACACCATTTAACTTCGCCAAAATGCGAGAATCGTTGCCGGCGAGGTTATTGCCATTGCCGTCATAAATGATGTATGTATTGCCACCGGAATCGTAGGCAAACAAGAATGCACTTCCTCCCAGAATATTTGCAGAAACAGTTGTCTGCACGTTCAGTAGAACTAGGGTGCCACTATTGAGATTCGGGAATCCGGGGGCAAAGTTAAATTGATCGGCGATCGGCACACCGAGACCGGTAAAATCAGTAATCACATCGTATCCGCCTGCGGCGATCGCAGCATTGATTGCCGCCGAAGAAGCCGCATCAAAGGCCAGCCCACCATCCGCAGGACTTGTATAGCGGAATTGATTGCTGCCGCCGCCGCCCGTTATGGTATCTGCACCCAGGCCGCCTACGAGCACGTCGTTATCCAAACCGCCGTTCATCGTATCGTTGCCGCCTTGGCCGTCAACAGTATCTGCCCCTGCAAAACCGTTCAAATTGTCCGGCAAAGAACCACCAACCAATTTGTTAGGCCCGCTATCAGCCGCCAAGATGGAAACGGCGATCGTACCTGTGCCCGGAATTGTCCCGAATCCGTCGCTGACGCTGTAGGTGAAAGTAGTTGTACCCGCTACGTTGCCGGGGATGAACTGCACCTGAGTGCCGAGATTCACAGCTATGCCCAGTTTTGGCGTGCCGACATTGATAATGCTGAGTGGCCCTTTCTGCGGGCTGGAATCGTTGGCGAGTACGTCGATGAATGTCGGCAGCAAATTATTCGTATTCGTAAATACGATGCCGTCATCGCCAAGCACCGGCGGCAAGCTAGTCGGAAGGGTTGACGATGTATTGAAAGAGTTGATGTTAATCGCAACTGAGGCTGCCGCCGTGCCACCTTGATCGTCCGCTACGCTGTAGCTGAAGGAACCGGCTGACCCGATTACATCAGTTTTAGGTTGGAATTGCAGGCCGAGTAATTCCTGAACTGTCAGTTTTTGGTTCAGGGCGATCGGAGTTGTACCGACAACTACTTGACCGAAATTCGGATTGGGCACTCCGATTACTCCGATCGACAATGGTTGGCCCTCTGGATCTGTCGGCTGCGAAATACTTAGAGACAGAGGCGAATTCTGCAAAGCTGTCAGCGTTTTACCAGTTTCGACGATCGGCAGTTCGTTAGGAGTCGGAGTGGTAAAACTCGGCGGAACTGGCCCACCACCGAAAGGCGGAGGAGTTGGGGTTGTCGCAGTTGGAGTCGGGACAATAGAAGGACTCGGACTCGGAGTTGTCCCCGGTGATGGAGTCGGACTCGGAACCTGTGTCGGTAATGTCCCCGGCGACGGAGTTGGACTCGGATTTGTCAGTCGGACTTGTTGCCGGAGTCGGACTTGTTGCCGGAGTCGGACTTGTTGCCGGAGTCGGACTTGTTGCCGGAGTCGGACTTGTTGCCGGAGTCGGACTCGTTGCCGGAGTCGGACTCGTTGCCGGAGTTGGACTTGTTGCCGGAGTCGGACTTGTTGCCGGAGTTGGAGAAGCAGTTGTCCCCGTCGGTGGCGGTGTCGTAACAGGTTTTGTCCCCGTTGAGGGTGTCGGGGAAGCCGTTGTCCCCGTTGGTGTCGGGGAAGCCGTTGTCCCCGTTGGTGTCGGGGAAGCCGTTGTCCCCGTTGGTGTCGGGGAAGCCGTTGTCCCCTGAATAGTAAAGGGATTATCTTCTACGCGCGGTATTCGAGCCGTAGTGAACCTAGATTCATCTAGCGAACCAGGTCGCACATCAACCAACACCGCCAAAAATTCGCCAGTTTGCTTGTCCTGAATAATCGTGTTGCTAGAATTCGAGCCTTGACCCTGGAAGATGTTTAACTGTGTAAAGTTCAGACCTCCAGCCAAGCCGATCGAATCTCCTGCCTTAAAATCTCTGATTAAATCAGCATCACCGATCTCGCGGCCGCCAGTAGTCAGAAACCCGCTACTAGAAACCGACGTACCCACCCTACCGAGAACAAAGATATCCGAACCCTCGCCTCCTGTCAGAGTATCAGACCCGCGATCGCCCGTCAGAATATCATCCCCAGCATCTCCAGACAGAGCATCATTGCCATCTCCTCCAAATAGCAGGTCATCACCCTCGCCACCCTCACCAGTATCGTTACCAACACCGCCGCTGATGACATCCCCACCGTCGGCGCCCAAAAGAATATCATTGCCCGCAGCGCCGATCAGGCAGTCATTGCCCGTGTCGCCAAAAACAGTGTCACTGCCCTTGTCGCCAAAAATCAGGTCGTCTTCCGCACCTCCGCGCAGACAGTCATTGCCTTTACCGCCGTACAGCGTATCGTTGCCTTCCGAACCCAAGACAACATCGTTGCCCTGGTCGCCAAAAGCTGCATCGTTGCCCTGGTCGCCAGAAACCAAGTCATCGCCTTTGCCGCCCCGCACGGTGTCATTACTGCGCCCGCCTTCAACGATATCTTTACCAGCGCCACCATTGAGAGAATCGTTACCGTCTTCGCCCCTGATGATATCGTCCCCGTCCCGACCCAGAATCGTGTCGTCCCCGTCGCGCCCGGAAATCGTGTCGTTGAACAAGCTGCCGATTAAATAGTTATTCCCGTCATTGGCGACAACTACACCATCGACAAACAGCGGCTGTGGGGGAGGCGTGGGTACAGTCGGAGTTGGTCGAGGCACCGGTACGATCGAAATCCCCGGGCCTGTCCCCATCATCGTCGGAGTTGTCCCCGTCATCGACGGAGTTGTCCCCGTCATCGTCGGAGTTGTCCCCGCCATCGACGGAGAAGTCCCCGTCATCGACGGAGAAGTCCCCGTCATCGACGGAGAAGTCCCCGTCATCGTTGGAGAAGTCCCCGTCATCGACGGAGAAGTCCCCGTCATCGACGGAGTTGTCCCCGGCGACGGCGTAGGAGTGGTCTCCGGTATAATAATTACTGGTACTGCACTGGGCATTTTTCGGACTCCTTGCGACGCTACTCAAAAACGACTAGATAAACTTAAAGTCAGAGGCAGTAATGACGGTGCTAAGAGCTCCCGGCACTGTAGGAATAGAATTCAACACTGCCAAATCGAAAGCTGGGAGACTGTCGTCTGCCACATTCGGGTCAAAGCCAAGAACATACTGGTTAAAAGTATTGTTCAGGTACACGAAGAAAGCTCCAGTTTTGCTCGAACCGTTTTGATTCTTCAACACTGCATTGATTGCTTGAGCGTTGTCAAATTTAGATTCAAACAAAATCACTTCTTGCTTGCTGATGTTGTCGCCGCCACTGCCGATATTCCTGACGATAAAACTGGTGAAATCGTTAGTAGTTCCCGAGTTGGTTAAACCTGCGAAATTTGACGACCTGAACAAGAATCTGTCGGTGCCGGTGCCATTAGCATTAAAGTCAGTAATGATATCTACACCTTCACTCGGAGTTTCGTAGTAGAAGAAATCATTACCAGCATCGCCGGTGAGCAAGTCAGAACCGTTCCCGCCGCCCAAAATATCATTGCCCGCACCGCCGGAAAGCGAGTCATTGTCATCGCCACCCAATACCAAGTCGTTGCCGAAGGCGCCGCTGAGACAGTCGCTACCGGCGCCGCCGTCTACAGTGTCGTCGCCCGCTTCGCCCAACAGGGAGTCGCCGCCGCCCTCGCCTAATATGTAGTCGTTGCCCGCACCTCCGAGTCCGGTGTCGCTGCCTTCTCCACCTAAAATGGTGTCTTCGCTATCGCCGCCGGAGATCGAATCGTTATTGATACCGCCATCGAGCAAGTCTCTGCCGATGCTGCCATCGAGGATGTCGTCGCCGGCACCGCCCTCGATCGAGTCATCGCCAATTCCACCCAATAATGTGTCGGTGCCGCTGCCTCCAAGTATCGAGTCCTCGCCGGCTTCTCCCAATATCGAATCATTCCCAGCGCCGCCGTCAATGGTGTCGCCGTTGTCACCGCCCGAGATGATGTCATTGTCATTGCCGCCGAACATCAAATCGTTGCCCAGTCCGCCAACTAGCGAATCTATGCCATCTTCGCCATTGATGGTGTCGTTGCCCAGTCCGCCGTCGAGGTTGTCGTTGCCGATCGAACCCAGCAGCGAGTCATTGCCTGCATCACCGAATGCAAAGTCGTCGCCGCCCCTGCCGTCGATGATGTCGTCCCCGGCACCGCCTGAGATGGTATCGTTGCCTGCCCCGCCGATGATGTAGTCGCTGATGTTGCTGCCTGTAAAGCTGCTGGCAGGAAGTGCGGTGCGATCGACAATATTATCTACCACCGTAATGCTGAAGGATGCCGGCCCGATCTTTGAAGACCCGTCGGAGGCTGTAAACGTGAAACTGTCGCTGCCACCTCCTGCTAACAAGTTGTATTTGACAATGTTGTTGTTGACATCGTCTTGGCTAAATTTGCCGCCCACGTTGAGAAATGTGGTGCCCCTTTGCACAAAACCTCTGGTAGCGTCGGGGGCTTTAGTAATCGTGTAAACAATTTCCGATGGAGGGTTGTCGGGATCTGTCACCAACAAATCGGCGGCGGTGATTGTCTGAGTAGGAGCACTTTTGGCAACCACCACACCATCGTTAATAACTAGCTGTGGGGGGTTGCTGACGTTGATAGTTACTGTTGCCTGAGCAGTGCCGCGGTTGCCGTCTGAGATCGAGTAGCTGAAGCTGTCAGAACCAGAGAAGCCAGCATTTGGGGTGTATTGGAAGTCGCCGCCGCCCAAGGGAGTCAGAGTTCCTTTGGCTGTTGGGGTAAAAGTCGTAACCGTCAAAGGGTTCTTGTCTGCATCGGTGTCGTTCAACAGAACGTTGAAAGTGAGACCTTGACCTGAAACCGTAGTGAAGTTGTCGTTAACTGCGACTGGAAGCTGATTGACAGGTGTCGGACTCGGACTTCCTGTCGGCGTCGGACTTCCTGTCGGTGTCGGGCTTCCTGTCGGCGTTGGCGTTGGACTCGGACTTGCCGTCGGCGTGGGGAAGATTGGCCTCGGACTCGGCGTCGGAGTGTCTGTGGGAGTCGGAGTGTCTGTGGGTGTGGGAGTCGGACTCGGTGTCGGAGTTGGTGTGGGAGTCGGACTTGCCGTCGGTGTGGGAGTCGGCGTCGGACTCGGAGTCGGCGTCGGAGCTGGTAGTGGGGTGGCGCTGCCTGGAACTATGGGGGCAATTACAAATGAGCTGCGTCCCAAGGTTCTGCTGTCTACTCCGGGCAATACTGCTAAAAAGTCGCCGCTGACGCCGTTGCGAATAATGGTGCTGCCGGCTTTGCTGTCGGTGCTTTGGAAGATTACCAAATCTTCAAACTTGAGGTCGCCGCTCAGCCCGATCGCATCTTCACCTTGGCGAAAGTCTGTGAAAATATCAGCATCGGCGATATCCGGGCCGCCTGTGGTGAGAAATGCTGGGTTAGTGCCGTTGCTGCTGCTGCCACCGGGGGTACTGAAGGTACCGATAACGAAGACATCTCTGCCTTCGCCTCCTGCTACTATGTCTTTGCCTGCTTCGCCCCAAAGAATATCGTTGCCAGCACCACCGTCCACGATGTCGTCCCCAGCACCGCCGAACACGATGTCATCGCCGTCACCTGCAAAAATGGTATCCGCGCCGCCATTGCCGTAGAGCCAGTCGCCTCCTTCGTTGCCAAATAGCAAGTCTTCGCCTTCGCCACCGAAGAGCGAGTCATTACCTTGATCGCCCCAGAGAACGTCATCGCCGCGATCGCCCAAAAAGCTGTCGTCGCCCAACCCACCGCGCAAGCTGTCGGTGCCTTTGCCGCCGTAGGCTGTATCTTTGCCTTCGCCTCCAATTACCGTATCGTTGCCGTCATTGCCGTACAACAAATCGGGGTTATTTCCCCCGTCGAGGGAATCGCTGCCTTTGCCTCCGTACAGGGTATCGAGTCCTGAACCGCCGTCGAGCACGTCGTTGCCGGGGCCACCAAACAATACGTCCTCATCATCATTGCCAAAAACTAAATCATCGCCACCAGATCCTTGCAGGTTGTCGTTGCCTTGCAGCCCGGAAATCACGTCGGGGCCGGGACTGCCAACTAACGAGTCGTTGGTTTCTGTTCCCCGAAGTACGCCCCCGATGATTGAGGGTACGGTACCTTTTCCTCCGCCCAATGTGTCGTCTATGCCGCCCAATGTGTCGTCGGAAGGCCTTGGCGTCGTCGGTGTCGGCGTCGTCGGTGTCGGCGTCGTCGGTGTCGGCGTCGTCGGTGTTGGTGTCGTCGGCGTTGGCGTTGTCTCCGGCGTTGGCGTTGGCGTTGGCTCAACTATAATAATTGGTACTGCACTGGGCATTATTTTGGCTCCTTATCAAAGACGATCCCGATTAACTTTAAGAAGTGATTAGTATCAGCTTGTTGCCACAAATCTGGCCTAAAATTGATTATTGACACTCCCCGGTCTGAAGACGCGGGGATTCTTAAGGACAAACTTTGGGGGATGAATCCGCCCAAAGTTTAATTCTTAAAGGGTTAGTCAGTAACCCGCTACCCACTCGCTCAACTATTGAGTCTATGGCTACTTTTGATTTCCTAATGATGTTTGCCGCACCGTTAACATCTGCATTCAGAATTGATTTCTGAGCAGAACGGTATAAACCTCGT